>JACOWO010000203.1 GCA_016176745.1 Nitrosopumilales archaeon | reverse complement strand
GATATGGCTGCAATTACAAGATAAACTAAGCCTAGCCCAAATGCGTAAAGTGCTAACGAGTATGGTAAAAGTATTGCAGTATTAATCAAAATATAATTTGATGTTTTTTGCATTCCAACAAGCACTGGAAGCATTGGAATTTTTGCCTCTGCATAATCGTCTTTTATTTTCATGGCAAGACACCAAAAATGCGAAGGTGTCCAAACAAATACAAGAAATCCAACTAGAAAGCCTAACAGATCCATAGAGCCTGTTGCAGCTGCCCATCCTGCCATTGATGCTGCACTGCCAGCAAATCCTCCAATTACAATATTTGAGGAATTGAGTCGCTTTAACCAAATTGTGTATACTACGACATAGAAAAAGATCCCTAGTGCGATAAAGAAAGTAGAAACTAAATTTAATGTAAATGCTGCATAGATGACTGATGCTGCGCTAACAGCCAAACCGTAAATCATTGCATGCTGTGCCTTTAGTCTTCCTGATGGAATTGGTCTAGTACTTGTTCTTTTCATCATTGGATCAATGTCTTTATCATAATAATGATTCAATGCACTTGATCCTGCAGAAGCTAGTGCACCAGCTACTATGATGTGTAGCAGATCCAGATAGTCTAGTTCTGGTCCAATTAACTTACTTGCTGCATACATCGAGGTCACTGCGGTTATCACAAGCAGAACTACTATTCTGGGCTTTGATATCTCAAGTATTTCCTTTAAACCCAATCTCTTTTTACGCGGTTTTAATAGGGATTTAATTTCTTCGACATAATTGAGAATCTTTCAAAAGAATTAAGTATCACACGAATTCCATCTAGCTCAAATGAGTAATTGGGACCTTATGATGCCTGGAATGGGTCTTATTGCTATAGGAACAACAGGAGTTACAATTGCCTATTCAGGAGTTGCTCATACCTTTGTTGATGGAATGCATGCACTGACTGGACTTACATTGATACTTGGTTTGATTTTCTTTTCTGCAGGAGTTTTAGAAGGTGGTGTTTCAACAAGCAACAGAGCAAAGGCCACTACTCTGGTAGTGTTATCAATTGCCCTGGCTTTTGGAACATTTGCGTTTACACTTAGTTCTGTTTCATCAATTCCAGTTTTCGCAGGATTATTGCTGATCATTGTGATACCTGCAGTTGTTATTGCTTATGTTGCAATGAAGATTCCAGAATATGCAAAACCAGTTGCTGGAATTTTCATTTTAGCTGCAGGTGCAGGAATTGCTGCATATGTTGGATTTGGTCTTTCAGGTCCTGATACTTATCTTATTAGTGAGCAACCTGTCGAAGAGATTGAAGAAGAGGTAAAAGAGGCTGCACCTAGCGCACCAGTGTTTAAAATTTCCATTTTAGAAGGCTCGAGCTTGGTGAATACCAATACATGTGTATAGTCCACCCATGGATGACTGCGTCATTTGTATTAGAAGAAGTAAAAGAACCCATCAAAGCAGATGTTTCAATCCCACAAGGAGCAAGCATTCAACAGATAGGTCAGGTTTACTATGATCCAACCGACATTAGTGTATCGATAGGCACTACTGTTGTTTGGACAAACAATGACAATGCAGCTCACACAGCAACTAGTGGAAGTCTTGAGCAAGGTATTTCTAAGGAACTGTTACTGTAGAATAAATTTGCAAAATGTAATAGCCATATCAACATCACAAAAACAGATTCTATCCAGTCACGCAAAAAAACAAAAACCAAACGAATGCTGTGCAATTTTACTTGGCCACATACAAAACAACAAGGCAGTTGTTGAAGATGTACTTCTAACAGATAATGTAGAAAAATCGCCTGTAAATTTTACAATTTCACCAGAACAAACTCTTCAAGGATACATGAAAGCTCAAAAAAACAATATGGAAATAGTTGGAATATTTCATTCACATCCTAACTCTGAAGCACGCCCATCTACTACTGACCAAAAATATATGGAGATAAATCCATACGTGTGGATAATTTTCTCAGGTTTAACAAACGAGTTTAAGGCATTTGTACTTGAAACAAAGATTGTTGAAATCCCAATAGTCTAGTTATTTTTCTTAAAAGATACATTTATGCCATTTTTTATTTTTGATAAAATGGATTTGTCTGGATTTACAATTTTCCCAATCACGTTTACAGGAGAAT
>JACOWO010000202.1 GCA_016176745.1 Nitrosopumilales archaeon | reverse complement strand
ACTGAAAATTCACGAATTCTCCGGCAAATCAGGTGGCTGTACTGGGATCCAAAATCCAAAACAACGATTTTGTCCATAAAATCACTTGCTTAAATTATCCATCATCTTTGATAAAGACCAAGCAGCAGTATTGATTATCTCATTTACTCTTTCTTTTTGGCGATAGTTTTTGACTATTATTTCACGAAGCGTAACGCCATTTTTGTTTATGACACAGTCAATTACCGATTCTTTTTGGATTATGCCATTATCTGCATCTGCATGATCCTTTCTTTTCATCTCGCCAATTATTCTATCAAGGAAAAACGACTTGAATGGAGGGGTTTCCTCATTAAGACCTATACTCTGTTCTAAAATTATTGAGACTTGGTCTGGGGTAACATAGGCATTTGCAATAAGTGTGCCATCCCCACTTTTTGTAATTGGTACAATAGATTCATCTTTTTTACTTGGTTCTAACATTGAAGCCTTGGTAAAGCTTGACTGTTTTATGATCGAATTTAAGATTGATAGATTTTTTTCAAGGAGTTCAATCTCATCTTTATGCTGTTTTATTTTTTCAGAAATTTTTTGCTGTAACTCTAAAATTTCACGGATCTGCTCATCTGAAAACCTCATAATTGTTGTCAGGTAGATACTGTATTAAAACGCATTCTAAGAAACTATCTTGATCAGATTCTTGTACTGAATCTTTTTGAATCCTTTTATGGGCTTTGAAGTTGTGTATAGTTCTGACTTTGTTTTTGTTGAAAGCCACTCTAAAAGTTTTTTTCCACGCTTGAGTTTTTTTAGTTTGGTTTTTCTATCAACAACTTTAGCTTTTGAGTACTTGCCTATCTTTGGACCAAAGTCCATGCCAAACAAAATAATCTTTTTTGCACCAAAGTGATTTGCAAGAAATACAGATCTGTCACCATCAGTAAAACCACCAAAGTTGCGAATTCTTCCAAACTGCTTTGATTCTGTTGTGCCAAAACAGTTTCTAAACTTTGAAACCAAATACAGTTTGTCTTGGTTGTCTCCGTGGGCATGAGCAACAACGATACATTTTCTTGCAGCTTTTCTTAGTGAATCTTTGTCTCCGTCTAGATCGGTTACAACTATCTCAGGCACAATTCTATTTTCAACTAATGCCTGCGTAGCACCATCTGCTGCAATTTTTGTAATATGATATTTTTTCAAATATGGAATTGATGATAACAGAGACGGACCAGCGCCAATCACAAAAACAGTTTTTTTGTTGATTAATGCTTTTAACTTTTTTGTAGATGATTTTTTTAAAATAGCATTTAATTTTTTGGCAGACTCGATATCCATTTTCTTATCATATCCAAACTCACGTAATATTTTGGCGTATTTTTGTTCCCAACCTGAAATCGTCATATAACTCAAATTGGCAGCCTTTATCATAAATGATGTGAATAAGCTAGGGACTGTACCTGTCGGAAGTTCAAACCCCATAAGAATAATGGGAATCATAAATACTAGCCCAGAATCATTTTACAAAAAATCAATTGCAAGTGGACAACTACTTGCAGCTGTTGCAAAGCAGATGGAAGAACAAGG
>JACOWO010000205.1 GCA_016176745.1 Nitrosopumilales archaeon | reverse complement strand
CTTCCAGTTACAGCAAAGATTACACTTGATCATAAAAAAATAGGACCAAAGGCAAAAAAAGAGATGACAGGTTTGTTGCAAAAATTTGAAAAAACATCACCTGATGAGATTGCAGAAGCGTTGCTAAAAGAAAATCATTTTACATTTGATGTTAATGAGACAAAAATAAAACTTGAAAGAGGCGATTTTGTAGTTGATTTTGATGTAAAAGAAGGTTTTGCGTTTTCAAAGCGTGACCAGCTTTTGGTAATAATCTCAACTATTCGAAATCGCGAGATGATGGCACGTGGCCTTGTAAAAGACCTAGCAAGACGGCTTCAAACCTTAAGAAAAGAGCGAGGCTACAACCCAACCGATGTTCTGAATATAGCCTCAATTCTTGATTTAGATGAAGAAGCACTAGAGATGGCAAAAGAAAAGGCAAAGGAATTGGCGTTTTTAGTGCGTGTAAAGGATGTCAATTTTACACAGTCATGTAGTAGCTACAAAGATGATGATATCGATGGCCAGAAAATCAGAATATCTGTAGAATAAGGTTTGTCACTTCCTTCCAAGTGTAACCTCAATTAAAAATCGAATAGAATTAGTCTATCAAATGGTTAGCTTTTAGTAAATCAGGCATAATAAATAAGAAAACTGTATAGTCATAATATGGTAAAGCAGATCAGCTTAGATACCTGGTCAGTACAGCACCTCACAGAACTTCTTCGCAAGGGTTCACTTGTTGTATCAAAAACAAACACACCACTAGTGCTTTACAGACAAACCTTAGAAGAAGCTGACAATGCATATGAGGAAATAGTTTGTACTCTGACAAAAGATTATGTAATTGAGCAGCTTGTGACTTCAGGTGGCGTCATAGCTCCGGCATTTCATCAACAGCTAGTTTTTACATTAGATGAATTTCCAGACAGGTTGTTAAGAAAAAGCAAGGATCTATTTTTACAAGTTGTTGAAACATTAGAAAATCAAATAGAATAGTTATCATACAGATTATAAGGACGTGTCTGAATGATTTTTTCATGCGTCTTTTAGAGTACCAAGCTAAGCAGTTGTTTGCAGAGTACGGAATCAAAATACCAAAAGGTGTAACATCAAAAAACATTGAGCAGGGAAGAAAGGATGCAAAAGAGATTGGATTTCCATTTGTTATCAAGGCCCAAGTCCCAGTAGGAGGTCGTGGAAAAGTTGGTGCCATACAAAAGTGCAATAATGCTGATGAGTTTGAGCTAAAATATTCACAAATCTTAGAAATGACAGTTAAAGGAGAAAAAACACGAGCAATTTTACTTGAAAAGATGGCAGAATACAAAAAAGAGCTTTATCTTTCTCTGTTTTTAAACCGCGGCAAAAGATGCTATACAATTATTGCATCATCTGAGGGCGGTGTTGAAATCGAGTCTGTTAAAAATCAGGTAATACGAGAGATTGGCTTGGGTAATGTTGAAAAATCTGTGGCAGAAGATGTTGCAAAAGCAATTGGCCTCAAGGATAATACCATAAATGGATTTGTTGACCTAGTACAGAGATTATCAAAGCTTACAATTGAAAAGGAAGCTGAACTTGCAGAAATTA
>JACOWO010000048.1 GCA_016176745.1 Nitrosopumilales archaeon | reverse complement strand
CCAAATAACTGTGGACTATGTTCTAACCACTTGTCTCATAGCGGCCTTGCAAATATGATAGTCACAAACAGATGTGATCTTACATGCTGGTATTGCTTCTTCTACGTTAAGAAAGGACTAGAAGGTGCTTACATGTATGAGCCATCACTTGACCAAGTTAGAGCAATGATGAAGACACTAAAAGCAGAAAGACCAATTCCAGGAAACTCTATGCAGATTACAGGTGGTGAACCAATGCTAAGAGAAGACATTACCAAAGTTATCAAAATAATGAAAGAAGAAGGAGTTGATCATATTCAGATGAATACCAATGGTATTAGACATGCAATGGATCCAGAATCTGCACGTGAGGTAAGACTCGCTGGTTGCAACAATCTCTATCTAAGTTTTGACGGTGTAACGCCAAGAACAAATCCAAAGAATCACTGGGAAATTCCTTACGCACTTGATAGTTGCAGAAAAACAGGCACAACAGTAGTTTTTGTTCCAACCGTTATCAAATCGATTAATGACCACGAACTAGGTGGAATTGTTAGATATGCTCAAAAAAACATGGATGTTGTCCATGCAATAAACTTTCAACCAGTTTCACTGACTGGTAGAATGGGTAAGACAGAACGAGAAAAATATAGAATTACAATTCCAGACTGTATACAAAGAATTGAAGAACAAACAAGTGGTCAGGTTACAGTTGACGACTGGTTCCCAGTTCCAAGCTGTATGCCACTTACTAATGTAATTGAAGCATTTTCTAGTAAACCAAAGTATGAACTGTCAATTCATTTTGCATGTGGAGCAGGTACATATGTATTCCAAGATGAAGAAACAAAGGAGCTTGTTCCAATGCCACGATTCTGTGACATTCAGGGAATGCTTGAGCTCTTTGAAGACAAAGCAGAAGAAATCCGCTCTGGCAAAAACAAGTACTTTACAATGCTTGAAGTTGTAAGAAAACTCTCTAGTTTTGTTGATAAGAAGAAGCAACCTGCTGGACTAGATTTAGCAAAGATGTTTGGAAACATATTGATGAAAAGATCATTTGACGCAGTAGGTTCATGGCATGTTAAAGGTCTATTCCTAGGCATGATGCACTTCCAAGACAAATATAATGAAGATCTTGAAAGACTACAGAGGTGTGATATTCATTATGTTACACCCGATCTTAGAATCATCCCATTCTGTGCATTCAATGTAATTCCAGAATGGTATAGAGACAGAATTCAAAAGAAATTTTCTATCACCGTTGAAGAATGGGAACAAAGAGAAGGCGTTAAACTAGAAGATGGCCTCTACAGAGGTCTTATGCGAAGAGGTGCTGGTGACGAATTAGCAGTTGGTTGTGCAAAAAGCCAGATGATGCACGAAGCACAACAAGCATTGATGTAGTTATTATACAAATCATTTAATCTAAGACCTTAAAAGAACAGAATTCATTTTTGAGTATTGAAATTACTTTTCATTTCACCTAGATATTCTGGCGGCATTGGAGGTCACGCTGCAATGCTTGCCAGTAAGCTCATTGAATATGGATTTGAGGTAAAAGTGATGCACACTCCCCACATTCCAATCAAAAACTTGAAAAATCCAAGTTTTGCTATTCTTAGCTCCCTAAAGGGATTGTTTAGTAGAGATAAATATGATATTGTACATGCATTTAACATTCCATCAGCTTTTGCAATGCGTTTTGCAAAAGGAAAAAAGAAAATTCTATCAGTACATGGCGTTTATGGAGAACAAGTTAATGCCATTCATTCAAGTACAGTTAGTACAATAGCAACTGTAACAGAATCAAATGTTTTAAAATGGCCAGATAAACTAACTACTGATTCAAAAGCAACACAAAAAGCATACAAAGAAAAATTAGGATTAGACTTTGAATATTTGCCATCACCATTAGATGTAAGCAAATTTTCAAAAATTCCAGATGTCAAAAAAGTAGAAAAACAAGTTGTATATGTTGGACGGAATAGCTATGAAAAAGGCATTGATATACTAAAGAATATAGAATCACAAATCAACGGAAAAGTAGTTTATTGTACCAATGTATCATGGGAAGAGGCTATGAAAACTATGAAAGCATCTAGTGTAGTAGTGGTTCCATCTAGAATAGAAAGCTTGCCTACAACTGTTAAAGAAGCATTTTACCTTCATGTTCCAGTAGTGGGCACAAACGTTGGAGGTATTCCAGAATTAATAACAAACGAGGTTACAGGACTACTAGTTCCACCAAACGAACCAACTAAACTTGGTAATGCAATAAATCAATTATTAGAAAATAAGGAATTTTCAAAAAAACTTGCTAATGCTGCTTTTGATTTTGTAATAAAAAATATGACGTGGGATGTTGTTTTACCTAAATATATTAAATTTTATGAAAAAGTTTTGAATTAAGTTATCTTGACATTATTTTTTGCAAACCAGATTTTAAATCCGTTGTGAATTTCCAACCTAGCATTTTTTCGGTCAGGTCAGTATCTGCTTGACTTTTTTTAATATCGCCTTTTAGCGGTTCTGAAAAGATTAAATCAACTGATGAAGTTGATAGTTCAATCATAATTTGAGCTAATTCTTTGATGGATGTAGCTATACCTGTTCCAATATTAAAAAATCCATTATCAACTTTACTTTCCATTGCTACAAGATTTGCTCTTACTACATCTTCAACATAGACAAAATCTCTTACCTGTGTACCATCCCCATTTATAATCAAAGGTTTTTTCTCATCAAGATTTTTCATGAATTTAGTAATTACACCAGCATAGGAACCAGTTTGTCCTATTCCAAAAATGTTAAAGTATCGTAATCCAATAACTTTGACTCCAATCTTCGAGTATTTCTCAGCAAGAACTTCAGCCTCTAATTTTGTTTGACCATATGGATTAATGGGCTTTCGTTCAAAATCCTCTTTGATTGGAATTTTTGTTGTATCTCCGTAAACACTAGAACTACTAGCATATACTAATTTGAAACCAATTTCTTTTGCTAATTTAAGAATATTTTCAGTACCATATACATTAACATCGCAATATTCTTGTGGCATCAAAAATGACTCTGGAACGGCAGTAAGTGCAGCTTCATGGAATACACCATCAGCATTTTTTAAACGATTTCTTAATACATCATAGTCACGAATATCAATTTCAAAAAATTCAATTTTATCAAAAACATCTTCAAAATTTTCTTTTTTGCCTTTATGGAGATTATCTATTACAGTAACATTATGTCCTTTTTTGACCAAGTATTTTACTAAATGATTTCCAACAAATCCTGCTCCGCCTGTAACAATTAGATTCATAAAATACGCACAATTTATGATATCTTTAAGTTTTGGAAACCAATCTGACACAATTTATATAAATTCAATTATACGCAACGCATTTGTTAGTAAAAAGAAACTGTTAGGAGAAGAAATTGGGTACAAAATCATCTATGTTAGCTAATGTGGAAAATACTAGACAATTACTAGCATCAAAAAGCATTCATGTCTGTGTGATTGGAATAGGCAGAATTGGATTGCCAACTGCACTATCATTTGCAAATTATGGTCTAGAGACAACAGGCGTTGATGTTAATGATAAACTGATCGAGATGATTAACACAGGAAACTATCCTCTAAAAGACGAACCTGGATTTGATACTATATTTGATAACGTTAGAAAAAATAAAAAACTAAATGCAACAAAAGATATACAACAAGCATTATCTAAATCCGAACTCATAATACTGTCTTTACCAACTCCTATGGACAGTAAGAATATCCCAGATTATTCAGCGCTTCTCACTGTAGCCAACTCCTTAAATAATTTCATAAAATCTGGTACTGTGATAGTAGTGGAAAGTACAGTGGAACCTGGCTTTGTAGAAAATGAACTGATTCCACTAATTGAAGGAGATGGTTCACGAATAAAATGTGGTATGGATTTTTCAGTATCCGCTTGTCCTGAAACAGCTAATCCTGGTGAGATATTAGATGATTTTAAAAAATTACCTAGAGTAATCGGAGCAATAGATAAAATCACTACCGAAATAGTTTCAGAAATTTACAAACATGTATTTAATGTTGAAATCGTAAAAATGCCTAATTGTAGAACCGCAAACGCAGTAAAACTAACAACCAATGTTTTTCGCGATGTAAATATTGCGTTTATCAACGAGATTGCAATTTTATTTGAAAAATTAGATATAGACATAATGACAGTTTTACAGGCTGCAAGTAAAAAATATAATTTTCAAGTACATTACCCAGGAGCTGGAGTTGGGGGACCGTGTTTACCGGTTAATTCTTATCAAATGTTAAATTCAGCTAAAAAATTGAACGATTCTATAAAATTAAAAATAATTGAAAACGCACGCCAAATAAATGAATCAATGCCAGAACACGTAATAGAACTACTTTCTGACGCATTAAATGAAATAGGCAAGTCGATAAAAGGAAGCACAATTGGATTGCTTGGTGCTTCATACAAACCTAATGTAAAAGATATTCAACTCTCACCAATTGAGCAGATAATAAAGAAACTAGAAGCACTAAATGCCAAAATCAAAATTTATGATCCTTATTTTAAATCTCAAAATGTTTTTTCTCATAAAACAGAAGATAGTTTTCTTGATTCTATAACTAATACAGATGCAGCTATTATCATAACTGCACACAATGAATTTCATAACCTATCTCCTACATTATTTGTAGAAAAAATGGCTTCTCCTGTAATTGTTGACACTAGAGGTATGATGGATGTCCACGCAGCAAAAAAAGCTGGTATAATTTTTAGAGGAATAGGACGTGGTGGAATATAACAACACAGATTGCTCCTAATGAAATAAAACATATTCTGACTTTACGTTACAATCCTAATCTAGAATCCGCCCTTCCAAAATTGAATTGGAAAGATTTCGTTGAAAAAAACCCACCGGAAAATCTTACATTAAAAATTGAAAAAATTATTTCTAATTCATTACAAAATAATTTGAAAAAATCAAATGTGGCACTAGCACTTAGTTCTGGAATTGATTCCACACTTATTACAGCAATTTTAAGAAAAGAATTTCCTCAAATAAATATAGAATCGATATCTGTTACTTTTGCAGATAGTGTAGATGAATCTCCTAATGCAAAAAGAATTGCAGAAAAGTTTGAAACAAATCATCATGTTTTATATCTTGAAAATTTTTTACTTGAGCTACCAAAAGCTATCAGTATTGTTAAACAGCCTTTCTGGGATTTACATTGGTATTATGTTGTTAAAAAAGCAAAATCACTATCAAATCTATTATTATCAGGTGATGGTGGTGACGAATTATTTGGTGGTTACACATTTCGTTATCAGAAATTTTTATCACTAGTAAATTCTAATTCATCTGTATTAACTAAGATTATCTCTTATTTAGAATGCCACGAAAGAGACTGGGTACAAGATCAAGTGAAATTATTTGGAGAGAAAATAAATTTTGCATGGTCAGAAATACATTCAATATTAAAAGAATATTTTACAAATAATTTACACCCAACAAATCAAGTTTTCCTAGCAGATTATAACGGAAAACTTCGTCATAACATGTTGCCACTTTATAATAAAATTCATACTTATTTTAAAATTAAAAACATCGCACCACTTTTATCTCCTCAATTAATACGGCTTGCTACTCACTTACCAAAAGAACTGAAATATGATTCTCATACTAATTCAGGAAAGATAATTTTACGAAAATTATTACAACAATTTAATGTAGACCAATTTGTTACTGGAAATAAACAGGGATTTTCAATCAACACATTTAATCTTTGGAAGAATCATGCCCAAAAACTATGTAAATATTACATGACAAATTCTAGAATCATAAAAGAGCGATGGATAAATTATGAATGGGTTAACAAATATCTTGATAATGATGAATTAGATGTAAGGATCATAAACAAATTCTTGGGGTTGCTTGCGTTTGAGATTTGGTATAGACTATTCATTTCAAAGGAAATGAAATCTGATGAATTACTTCACACATAAATTTTCGAATTATTTCTTGTCAAGATAGGAATTCATAATATCTGAAAATCTTTTTGCGATTATCTCCCACTTGAAATTCTTTTCTATGAAAGAACGACCTAAAATACCCATTTGCTTTCGTTGGTCATCATTATTTACTAATGTATTGATCTTTTCAATTATTTCATCAGAATTTTGTTTTTCTACTAAAAATCCAGTTTCGTTATTTTGCATCAATTCAGGAATTCCACCTACACTTGTTGCCACAACTGGTTTTTGCATTAATTGTGCTTCTTGAAGAGTGAGAGGTGACATATCAATACCACTAATTAATGCATAAACATCAATCTCAGTTAGAAACTTTCTTACTTCATCAGGATATTGTAATGTTCCAAGCCATTTGAAA
>JACOWO010000047.1 GCA_016176745.1 Nitrosopumilales archaeon | reverse complement strand
TTCTTCAAGACCGTCTATCTCCGTTAGTATTTGTGATACAACGTTTTCTGTTACATGCGAATCAGAGCTACTACCTCTTCGTGGAACGATAGAATCAAGCTCATCAAAGAAAATTATGCATGGTGCAGCTTGTCTTGCTTTTCTAAATATTTCTCTTATGCCTTTTTCTGATTCACCAACCCATTTTGATAGTAATTCAGGTCCTTTGATGCTGATAAAATTTGATTCTGTCATTTTTGCAACTGCCTTTGCGATCAATGTTTTTCCAGTTCCTGGAGGTCCATGTAATAGAACCCCTTTTTTAGTGGCCACTCTATTGCTTCACGGAGCTCTTCTTTGAGTGACTCTAGTCCACCTATGTCATCCCACGTAACATTAGGAATTTGTACTAATACTTCTCTTAGTGCAGATGGTCTTACCTCTTTTAGTGCCTCTCTAAAATCTTCTCTTGTTATTTTGATTTTCTGTAGTATTTCAGATGAGATTTTATCCTCTTCAAGATCAATTTCTGGTAGAATTCTTCGTAAGGATCTCATTGCTGATTCCTTTGCAAGCATTTCCAGATCGGCGCCTACAAATCCATGTGTTACTTTTGAGATTTGTTGAAGATCAACTTTGTCATCTAGTGGCATTCCACGTGTATGAATGTTAAGAATTTCATATCTTCCCTCATCATCAGGAATTCCTATCTCAATTTCTCGATCAAATCTTCCTGGTCGACGTAAGGCAGGATCAATTGAGTCAGGTCTGTTTGTTGCAGCAATAACTACAACTTTGCCTCTACTTTTCATTCCATCCATAAGTGAAAGAAGTTGTGATACCACTCTTTTTTCTACTTCACCAGATACTTCATCACGTTTTGGTGCAATTGAATCAATTTCATCAATGAAAATTATACTAGGAACGTTTTCTTCTGCCTGCTTGAATATTTCCCGTAGTCTTTCCTCACTTTCACCATAATACTTGCTTATGATTTCAGGCCCACTTATTGTAGTAAAGTGTGCATTGGTTTCACCAGCAACTGCCTTTGCGATCAATGTCTTCCCAGTTCCAGGTGGCCCATATAGCAAAACTCCTTTTGGTGCTTCAACACCTATTTTTTCAAATAGTTCTGGATGTCTCATAGGAAGTTCAATCATTTCACGAACTTTTTGTATTTCTTTTTTCAAACCGCCTAGATCGTCATAAGTAAAGCGAGGAATAGAGTTTTCAACTGCTTTTGTCATTGAACCAAGTTTGAATCTAGTTTTTGTTGTTACGATAACTGCTTTTGATGGTTTTGTGCTAGTAACTATTAATTGTATTTTACCACCAAGTGTATTTACGGTTATTGTGTCACCAGTTGTAAAAACATGTCCTTCATAATTTGTCAACATATATTCATCAAGGCCTTCTATTGCTAGTTTTTCAGTTGGAGATACAACTATCTCGTCAGCTTCACTTGCTTCAACTTTTTTTACAGATACTTTTTCCCCAATACTGGCTCCAATATTATGTCGTGTTGAACCATCTATTCGTATAATGCCTGTTCCATAGTCTCCTGTTGAACCTGGCCATAACTTTACATGACTTTTTCTATTAGCTATAATCTCAAGAATGTCACCGCTTTGGAGATTATTCTCTTCTACAACTTTAGGATCTACAATCGCAATTGCCTTTCCAACATGTCGTTGTGAGATTTCATCTATTTTTAATGTAATTTCCATTATTTTATCACCAATAAAAAAAGAGGTTTATTCAACCTCCACTGTTTTGCCTTTTGGTTTTGGATCCTCTTTTAACTTGAATACAAGTTCTAGTATTCCGTTAGTATAGCTGGCTTTAGCTGTGTTTTCATCAAATTTGGGTTTTATTGGTACTTTTACATGGTATTTTTTATCACCACGTTCGGCGTCTATTTGCACTACCTTATCTTGTACCACAACTTTGATGTCTTTTTTTTCAACACCTGGCATTTCAGCTACGAGTTTGACTAGATTTTCCTTTTCATCAACAAGCGTATCAACTAACGGTTCTCTTGTTTCAGCTGTTGGAAGAAGTCCAGGTTTTACGTTTCCGTATTCCTTAACTATTGGTTTGCCATTCGGTCCGATAGTCATTGTATATCCATAATAGACCGGTCCAAATGTTTGGAGGTTGTGTATGTTTTTGTCTTCAAAAATGTCTTCTAAATCCATAAAGGATCTTGACATTTTTTTGAAGAGTCTATCAAATTCGTCATCAATAAACATTGTCATAATCACTTATTATATGTAATATATATTACATAATATAAGTATTTTGGTTATTAATTATAAATATTACATAATGTTATTATAATTGACTATATATAATCATTTTATGAGACTGGCAAACCTATCAGTACCAGATGTGGTACGAGATATCATTACCAGAAATCGTTCTATTTATGATTGTATGAAAATGGATGTCATAAATTACACCGCCCTCGCTGTCAAGATACAACCAGAAGTAGAAAGGCTCCTCGGAAATCCTATAAATCTAAACACGGTAGTTGTTGCAATAAAAAGATACGCTGATTCTTTTGAAACAAAAGAGGATGTAAAGGAACAATCTGTCCTTAAAAATTCAAGACTCTCATTAACGGATGGAATTTTAGATGTCAGTTTTTCTTTAGATGAGATGGGTGAACAAGAAACTATGAACTTGATGAACAAATTTTCTGAGTTAAAATCAGATTATGAATTTTTTAGACTAACAGATTCTTTTAGATTACTAACAGAAGATTTAGTTGATGTAAGACAATTAATTAAATCGTTTCCAGGAGCTAAAAATTTCTTTAATACAGGTTTAGCAAAAATAAAGATACGAATACCTCAGGATCAAAATAGATCTGATGTGGTATCTTATGTTGCAGAAATATTACATAGTAATGGTATAGAGCTAATTAATGCATATTTTAGCCAAGATGACATAGTAGCTGTGTTAAATGAGAAAGATGCCTCAAGAGCATATGAATTACTAAGGGCAGAGATTTCAAGATAAAAAGTACTGAACATAATAATTTTTGTCAAATACAGGCATAATCCACTAAGAGATTATATCCATTGAACATTTAGTGCCACATATGGTAAAAACAAAGAAGAGAGTAGTTGTTTTAGGAGGAGGATTTGCCGGTTTAGAGTGTGTAAGAAGATTGGAATCTTATTTTATGAGAGAGTTTGATATTGAAATTGTCCTAGTAAGCGAAGATAATTTTCTTCTCTTTACTCCCATGTTACCTCAGGTTGCTTCAGGCATGATTGAAACAAGACATATTATAATGCCCATCAGAGCATTGATAGAAAAAACAATTTTCTATGAAGACATAGTCAGGAATATAGATCCGTTTGGTAAGATTGTGACTCTAAGTGGAACTAGTGAAAAAAGAGGGATTTCACTACATTATGATTTTCTTGTTATATCTTTAGGAAGTCAAACGAATTTTTTTGGTTTGGCCAATGTAGAAGAACATGCTTACACTATGAAGACGCTTAACGATGCTATGATTTTAAGAAATAGAATAATCGATATGTTAGAACAAGCTGAAAATGAAACAAATCCAATTCTAAGAAAGAGTCTTTTAACATTTGTTGTTGTAGGTGCTGGATTTGCAGGGATTGAAACTGCAGGAGAATTGATTGATTTTGTTTTGGATGCACGCAAATATTATCCTCATATAAGTAAGCAAGACATTCGTGTAGTAGTACTAGAAGCACTTTCAAGTATTCTTCCTGGTTTTAGTGAAAAACTTGCAAAGTTTGCATATGAAAAATTAATTCAACGTGGAATCGATATCAGACTTAATACTGCCGTTACTAGTTTTGATGGTACCGAAGTACTTGTAAAATCATTAGAAAATCGTGAAAATAAAAACATAGAAGCAATACAAACAAAGACGCTTGTTTGGACTGCTGGTGTTACACCTATTGATACAATAAAAAATTCAATTTTTAAAACTGAAAAGGGAAAAATTATTGTCAATGAGTTTTTAGAGATTCCAGATTTTCCGGGTGTTTTTGCAGTTGGGGATTGTTGTCAGACTATAGACCCAATTACCAAGAAACCTTATGCACCTACAGCTCAACTTGCTGAAGCACATGCAAAAATTGCTGCACATAACCTATATGCATTGATTAGAAATAAACAAAAAAAGAATTTTGAGTATAAATCAAAAGGACAGATGGCAATAATTGGGAAACGATCTGGGATTGCATCTGTTTTTGGTATGAACATTCATGGTTTCTTGGCTTGGTGGCTGTGGCGAAGTGTCTATCTGTCAAAAATATCAAGACTTGAAAAGAGAGTAAGAGTTTTACTTGATTGGGCAATCGATTTGTTTTTTGACAGAGATATTTCAAGATTAAAGTATCTTAAACGTGAAAGTTCAAAAGAATACAAGGAACTTGATGAAGTTGATGATGTTTGGTAGTCTACTTTCTAAGTCTATGAATTAATAATAAAGGAGCTACAAAATACATTCCAACATTCAATAGAATGATTCCAATTCCATAACTGATCATCTCAGTTTCTGAATCAATATCTACATGTTGCAAAATACCTAATGTTGACATCATAGGGGTTATTGCAATCTTTACTACTTCCTTAAACATTGGATTTTGCCTTTCAAGATCAGCTACTGTAGGAGAAAATGAGTAGTAAAATGAGTTAAAAACTGACATAAATGCTGCACCAGAATGTGTTTCTAGCACTGTATGATCACGGATCTCTCTTAGTAACTGAATTTGAGGTGCAAGCTCGGTTCCGAAAGCTGTTGTAGCAATAAGGCACCCTCCACCATTTGAGAGTATGGTAAATGAGTTTAATGATTTATCAAAAAGATCAAGTGTGGAATCAAAATTTTCTTCACTGTTTGCGTATCCTATAGTATAGAATTTTTCAGGCCCTGAAATGATAATTGATTTTAATTTCATATTTACAGTGTTTCCTGCTTCATTAGCAAAAGATTGCACCACATTGATCTCATATGCACTTTTTCCATTAACCGTTATTTTGTTTTCATTTAAGATCATAAGTTCTCCTGATTCTATTGATTTTTGAAGTGAGTCTTTTACTTCGGCGATATATTCTTCAAAAGATTTATCGTTTTTTTCATTTACAGATATGTAAATTGCAGGTGGAATACCGTTTACCTTAGGACCTATAGCTGCTACATCAGGAATGGTAGGTTGTGTTTTTTGAGGTTGTTGTAGTGTCCATCCTTCTGGTGCTAGAAATGAAAATCCTAATTTTTTATTAGAATAATGAGAACCAGAAATTTCACCAGTAGGTTTTTCCATTCTTTCTGGTTTGTCTAATTCCAGTAGATCTGATACCTGTGAGCTACTAACAACCTCAGTTTTTAGAATTTCTGCTTCACCCCATTGAAATGCCATACCATTTGGTGCAGTTTCAAGTGAAGTGATTTTATCTAGTGTTTCATAACTTTCTTGAGTAGCAAGACGCCCAAACACTGTATATTTTCCATCAAGGTGACTTGCATCTTTATGTACTATGAAAAACTGTGAGCTTGCACTATCTGGATCAGCCCCACGTGCCATTGAGACAATACCTCTTTTGTGTTTTATCTCATTAAATTCAGCTGGAATTGTATAACCTGCTGAACCTGTTCCCCATTGATCTACATGTTCATAGGCGCCAGGTTTTGTCAATGGATCACCGCCCTGTATCATAAAATCTTTGATAATTCTATGAAAAATTGTTCTATCATAAAATTTACTTTCTGCTAATTTTAAAAAATTATCAACTGTCTTTGGCGCATCTTCTGGAAACAGTTCAATTACGAGTTTGCCTGAAGGGGTATGAAAAATAACTAGTTTTTCCTCTTCTTGTGAAAATGATTGTAGTGGAATGAGTAAAAGGGAAAAAATAATGATTAGTTTTAAGTGCATTGAAGGTTTCGGATTACATCTCAAATAAAAGCTATGTAAACATTAGTTTTTAACGAGTATACATAAATTTTTCATCATGGATACCAACGAACGGATACAAGCACATATTTTATCAGTTTGGAGGCAAACAAAGAAATTTTTTTCATTTAGTGGTAAAGAAGGAATGTTATTTTTAACTGACAGACATTTAATGTTTGTAACCAAAACCGAAGCAAAAATGAAATGGTGGCAAGCAGCTATACAAAGGCAAGCTATAACTTTACTCAAGTCAAAAAATGTGATGAGTCGTCATGATGGATATAATGAAGAAAACTTACGGCTGGATTTAGAAAATAAAAAAAATTTAGAGGTAGATTTTGATAACATTTGGAGTATAGATAGTGAGGAGAAATCGTGGGGAAGTGTGTTAAATATTGAATTAAATGAAAGTGGCGAACGAAAAAAATATCAGTTTTCTATTGTTTTAGATTGGGTCAAGTATCCTGCAAAAGACCCTACTAAATTCATGAAAGTCGATTGGTCCCCCTTTGTTCAATATGTTAAAGAAAGACAAAAGATCACGAAGTAAAATGGGAACAGTTTATGCAGTTGGTGTAGGTCCTGGATCTCAAGATTATGTTACAGATGTTGAAGAGTTTCTTTCAGATAAAGAGGTTTATGAAATAACAATGCATTCACAGGAAGAGGTTTATCAAAAAATTAAAACTAAATTAGGCAATAAAACGTTGATGGTGCCATTTACTGGTGATGTAAATTTTTCAGAATCTGAAGTTGTTGATAGGCTAATTGAGATTTTTGGTGAAGTATATGTTATTCCTGGTATTAGCTCCATTCAAGTAGCAGCTGCAAAAGCCAGAGTTCCTCTAGACAAGGCAAAAGTAATCACAATGCATATAACAACATCTATTGAAGCGAAAAAATTTGAACTGCAAAAAGCGCTCTTGGATGGATTAAGTGTTATTCTTGTGCCAAGACCTTGGCCAAAAAACCCAGAGAAAAATTTTATGCCGTCAGAAATCGCAGTTTATCTAAAAAAAAATGGTTTTGATACATCAAAAATTAAAGTTCATGTTTTTGAATCATTAACAAATTCAAATGAGTCAGCGTTTGTGGGTATGGTAAGTGAATTAGAAGGAAAGGTGTTTTCTGATCTAACTGTTATGGTTTTTAATCAAACCAATTTGGAATCATATGCTAGTTTTGCCTAGCATCGTCTGGATCAGGATTTCCAACAGTAACTGAGCTAGATTGGGGAAATGCGTAAATCACTATATTCATCCATGGATAATCAATGTCTACTAGTCTGTAAAATCCCATTTCATTTATTGTTACACTCCATTGTCCTCCTGGTTGTATAGGGCCGCTTTTTACTCTTCCATCAATTACAAAAATACAGTTTTGTTGGATATAGCTATTTCCTGAATCTCTAATTTTTGATGTGTCGCCTTCACACGCAAATTGTTTACCAGAAGCTACTGCTGATGTGTATCTACTAGTTTGTCCTAATCCGGATCCACTAGTCACACTATGTGCAGCACTGTCATCATTTACAAAAGTAATCGTAGTACCTGGTTTGATTATAATCCTATCATGTGAATAGTAATTAAATAGAGAAAAGGCTTGGCCGGCCTTATCAGTATAAGTAATGCTACTTGGATCTGAAGATCCTTTCAATATACGAACAACAATATCTTTAGGTTGTGTAGGAGTTGATGTGGGTTTTGTTATTTTTTCAAATACTGAAATTTTTGTTGTGTAAATTATTTTAGAAGAGCTACCATCTTGTGTTAAACTTCCTGTAAAACCATAAACAGAACCTTCAGTGGATTTCTCTATCAATCTACCAAAAAATTGAAGTGAAATTTCACTACCTGATGGGTTTTCTGCGGTTCCCTGCAATCTAATAAA
>JACOWO010000210.1 GCA_016176745.1 Nitrosopumilales archaeon | reverse complement strand
TCATTTTCAAACGATTTGAGTAGCCCCTCTCTAATGCGCGGCATATACATTGGGTTCATCATGCCAACTCTAATCATAAAGTCCTCTGGAACTTGGGCTACATTATCAACAAGTGCTGGAAGATCAGTGCCAATATCTAGTCCGTAACATCCATTGTCAGTTGATGTAAGCCATACCTCTTTGCAACCTTCATCTATCTCATTTTTTACCTGTCTTACAATGTCGCCTATTCTGTAGCTTGTCAGGTCTCCTTTTGATAGCTTTGTTTGGCAGAACGTGCATTCACTCATACAACCGCTTGCAATCTCTACAACTCCAATAGCTGGATTCAAGCGCACCTTTGGCAATCCGACTTTGGATAGATCTGTATCGTCTAGCTCTACTTTCCTATGTCCAATTAGCGTCGAGCTTATGATATCGAGTGTCTTTCCAAGAGAGTTTGGGCCCATGAGGCTTGCTTTACTTGAAAATCTCTCAACAGTTTCTTTTTCTGCCTTTGGAAGGCAGCTCGATGAATCATCTTGTTTGCAGTAGCATCCTTTACAGAACAGGTCACAATCAGGTTCAGGTCTGATTCTTTGGAATTATTTGCCAAAGTGTGGCCTCCGTTAACCAAGAGGCCTGCTATCATCTCAGAGTCTGCAAAACTTGCAGAGCATCCATATGCCTCAAGCCAGATTTTTGCCATTTTGAAATCTATCTTAGAAGTGCATCTATTTCTTTGCTGGTAAGTAGTTTTTTTGATACAGCAAGCTCTCGTATAGTCTTGCCTGTCTTTAATGACTCTTTGAAGAGCTCAGCCGATTTTTGGTATCCTATTTTTGGTGAAAGCATGGTTACGATAACTGGGCTATTTTCAATATTTTGTTGAAGCTTCTTTTTGTTTGCACCAAGTCCATCAATTAGGTTTGCAGAAAATATTGGAACAAAGTTTTTGAGCATATCAGTTGACTCAAGAATGCATTTTAGCATTCCAGGTAGCATTACATTTAGCTCAAATTGGCCTGCTTGTACTGCATGTGCCACGGCAGTATCATTTCCTATTATGTTAAAGCATATCATGTTCATGCATTCGGCAAGTGATGGGTTTACTTTACCAGGCATTATAGAGGAACCCGCATGTACTACAGGAATTTCAAGCTCTGATAGGCCAGCAATTGGTCCTGAGGCCATCAATCTGATATCATTTGCAATCTTGTTTATCTCAAGTGCAAGATTTCTCAGGGCAGATGAAATATTTGCAATGGCAAACTTGCTCTGCAAAGCATGTTGCATGTCCCTTTCTGGTTTTAGTGAAAGTTTTGAGATTTTTGCAAGCTCTGCTATTGCAGCATTTCTGTATCCTCGAGGAGTATTTGCGCCAGTCCCAACAGCAGTTCCTCCTAGTGCAACAAATTCTAATTCTTTTTGTGCAAATAAAATTGCGTTTTTTGCTTTGGTAATTGATGTTGCATACGCAGCAAATTCACTACCTAACATTACTGGCAGTGCATCCATAAGATGGGTTCTTCCAATTTTCTTAAATGTTGCAAACTGTCTTGCCTTTTTACTTAATGATTTTATCAAACCATCAATTGCTAGAATTGTATCTTTAAGACTAGACAAAATAGCAACATGCATCGCAGTTGGAAACGTGTCGTTACTTGACTGTGACATGTTGACATGATCATTTGGATGTAAGAACTCGTACTGGCCTTTTCTTTTGTGCAAAATCTCTAGTGCTACATTTGCAATGACTTCATTAGTATTCATGTTAAAGGCAGTACCAGCTCCTGAGTTTATCGCATCAACTACAAACTGATCATGAAATTTTCCTGAGAGAATTTTATCGCATGCTGAAATAATTGTGGTTCCAAGTTTCTTGTCAATTGCTCGTGTTTTGATATTTGCTACTGCAGCTGATCTTTTTATCATAACAAACGCTGTTATCAAATTTACGTGAGCTGGTCTTCCAGTAACATGATATTGTTTTTGAGCTCTTGCTGTAAATGGCCCATAGTAGGCAGTAGCAGGGATCTTTACATTTCCTAAAGAATCCTTGTCAACTCTATACTTCAAATCAAAATCAGGTTAGAAGTGCTACTATTCATTCTTTTTTCACACAAGTTTTGAA
>JACOWO010000209.1 GCA_016176745.1 Nitrosopumilales archaeon | reverse complement strand
TTTTTGAGAAGATCTAGCGCAAGTCTTTTGATTCTATCCACTCATCCGCTTATCAAGGTGGGTTTTTTATACCTATATGCCAAGATACACATCTGAATTTTTTTCTAAAATTTTTGATAGCTCATCATATGATTTTCTTAGTATCTTTGAGGCACAAAAAACAACACTTGGTATAAAACTAATCTGTGCTGGTTTTAGTCCAAAACATTTTGCAAATCTTACTGGTCCGTCTGTCTCAACTAGTATTTTGTCTTCATCTGTGTTTTCTAGCAAAACTTGTTTGTCCTTTGCGTATACCATGACAGGACCATATGATACGTAAAATCCATTATCCATTGCCTTTTTCAATTGTTGTTTGCTTCCATCAAACCAGTGTAGTAAAACGCCTTTAAGAGAATAAGATGGGAGAATTTGGTAAATTTCATCAAGTGTTTTTCTTGAATGAATTGAAATTGGCTTTTCTAGTTTTTCGGCTTGTGATAAAAATTGTCTAAAAACATGTTCTTGTCTTTCATGGTCTTCTTTTGCATTGACGTAGGTCTTGTCTAATCCGATTTCGCCGACTCCTGCTAATTTATTTGAATTTTGGTTGATCAGGTTCAATACTGGCTCAATCTCTTGATTAGCCATTTGTGGATGGATTCCAATAAATGGTAGTATCAGGCTACTTTTTTTAGAAAGCTCAAGTGTTCTAATTGAGGTTGCATAATCTACAGAAACACAGCATCCTTTAATCTGCATTTTTTGCATGCCATTAATGATAAGGCCTATTTCTTTTTCATAGAATGGATCGGATAAATGAATATGAGAGTCTACTAGCCAACTCATGATTTTTCGTAATTACCTTCTAAATTAGTCTGTATAAATCGATTCCAAGGTGGTAATTTTTTACTCAATGTTTTTTATCGTTGATTTTAAAGACTCTTTTGATGAAATCATCCGAGCTTGGGCTATCAGCTATGTACAGGATCTTAAAAAAATCCGGCGCAGAACGGGTTAGCGATGAATCAGCTGATGAGTTAAGGCGAATACTAGAAGAAGTGGCTATCAACATAGCTAAAAGCGCAGTAGAAATGTCAATTCATGCTGGAAGAAAAACTATCAAATCAGAAGATATCAAACTAGCAGCAAAGCCATTTGCGAAATTATAATCTAAGAGTTTAATTGTTGTCAAGTTGTTTTTCTGACTACGGTGAGGTGGCAGAGCGGTCATGCGTGGGCCTGCAGAGCCTATACAAGGGGGTTCGACTCCCTCCCTCACCTTCTGTGTAATTTTGATGATCTGATCTAGTTCAGTTATTATGTAATTACCCTCTTTTCTAAATATAGGACATTGTAGAAAAGCTACTTGGCTCAGATAAACAACAATGGCCTACTTGAATACATTCCTGGCTCACAGTCACTAGTAGTTCAAACTGTTGGTCAACCATTAGAAGGATTTTCAGAAAATATTCGAGGCAGCATAAGAGAGTATGTTGAGGATGCAAAAAACGAAGTGGAGAAAGGAAATAATTTTCTTCATTGGATTTTAACTAGAGTTTTTGAGGCAACAGAAGACGATGCTGCAGATGCTATCGTTGATGGAGCAAATGATCTAGGTATAGATGCTTAT
>JACOWO010000208.1 GCA_016176745.1 Nitrosopumilales archaeon | reverse complement strand
GACATTATTGTTTCTTTTGAGGAAAAGACAGTTATTTTCTCATCCTTTGTTGTAATGTCTTTTACATGTTCGATTTCTTTTATTTTCTCAAGAAAATTGCCTTTCTTGCTTAGATCATTGAATGTAAATGTAACACTGTAATTTCCTAATGCTGTCTTCATAGATTTTGGCGTATCATTGGCTTGTATTTTGCCATAATCAATGATGGCAATTCTATCACATAGTTGGTTTGCTTCCTCCATGTAATGGGTGCTAAGAAAAATTGACATCTCAAATTCCTCATGTATTTTTTTAATATACTCCCATATCTTGCGCCTTGTCTGAATGTCAAGCCCAACCGTAGGCTCATCTAAGAACAGCACCTTAGGTCGGTTTAGCAAGCCTCCTGCAATATCAAGTCTTTTTCGCATCCCTCCTGAATATGTCAATGCTGCGTCCTTTTGTTTGTCAGTTAATTCGACAAGATCCAAAACCTCATCGATTCTTTTTTCAGCTTGATCTTTTGGAACATGGTTAAGTCTGGCCTGAATGAGAAGGTTTTCCCTTCCTGAAAGAAATTCATCTACTGAAATTTCCTGTTGGACGTATCCAATGTTCTGTCGTACCTTTGTTGCCTGAGTAACTACATCAAAACCTGCAACAGACGCCTTTCCTGATGTTGGTTTCAAAAGTGTTGTAAGCATCATCATTGTTGTGCTTTTTCCTGCGCCATTTGGGCCAAGGAAGCCAAAGATCTCACCTGTATCTACCTTAAATGAAATGTTGTCTACTGCCCTTACCTTGCCAAATTCCTTTGTTAGGGAATTTGTCTCAATTGCATACAATAACAAGAAGCATATTTTGCAATTATAAAATGGTAACACCGTTACACACAGCGTGAAATAGTGTTGTAGGAAAAAAATTATGTAAAAATTGATGTTTTATTTTAGATTCTTGTATTCTTCTTTTGTCATGTGTAGAATGATTTTTTCGCCAACGCCCCAAACATGTGACTTTGAAACAATCTTTGTTTTCATAAAGCCAGATGCGATTTCAAGTGATTCAAGCTCATATGTTTGTGGGTTTCTTTGCAGTCTTTTGATAGTGCCAATTTTGTTCCCATCGATATCAACGACTTGAGCATTTGGTCTAATGGGCGGGATGTTTAGTAAAAGAGATTTTTCTGTGAACTTGTCAATATACTCACTTGACAAAAAGTAGTCGTTGTTAAATCCCTCATGAATTGTGACGCCTGATACAGTCATTGTTTCTGGGTGTATGTGAATATGCTTGACTTTTCCATATGCTATTCCTTCTCTGTCTACTACCTTTTTTCCTGTAAATTCATCGGCAGTACAAATTTTTCCTGGCATTCCTTCAAGCTTTGACATGGCCAACCTTTCTAGGATTGATTTATGACGGCCAATATCAGAATTTTCAATCATTGTAGTTAAATTACTTGACCTGAGGATTTTCACAAGATTCAAAGACAATGAAAAAGTTGTAGATAACTAGACAACATGAACAATTGTAGTAACACCCCTTCTTTCTAGCTCAGAGCCATCTTTTACTTCAGAAACAATTACAGTAAATGAAATAACATCACGTTGTTTGCATTCTTCTGTATGAAGTTT
>JACOWO010000207.1 GCA_016176745.1 Nitrosopumilales archaeon | reverse complement strand
TGTAGCGTTGGTTGGGATTAGTGTAGCGTTGGTTGGGATTAGTGTAGCGTTGGTTGGGATTAGTGTAGCGTTGGTTGGGATTAGTGTAGCGTTGGTTGGAAACAGGGTCGGCATACGTGCCAAAACTATGTTCTTGATTTCATCTGATGTTAATGCTTGTTTGTAAATTAGTACATCATCTATTGAACCAATAAATCGTTTTGATATGGAATCAGTGTCCCTTGCATTGTCAATGTAGACTCCAATCATTATTTTTGCATCTGTTTCTGCAACTTGTTCGTTTGAATTGTAGATCTCATTGCTGTTTACGATATAAGGTTGGTAAAGTGAACTGCTTCCTTCTAACTCTCCATTGATGTACAGTCGTATGTCTTTTTTATCAATGACTGCAGCTAGATGACTCCATTGTTGTTCTGGGATCTTTGTCTCACCTGTACTGGTAGACCATGAAATTCCATCAAAAACTGAAAAAACGCCTACTTTTTCTGGCGGGATGATATTATTCAAAGAAAGAATAAAGGATCTTTCTTTTGCTACGATAGTGTACTCGGCAGATCCAGTTGCTGTATAATTTGGCATTATCCAAGCCGAAATAGTTAGTTGGTCAAGATCTTGATTTAGCAGCTCCTCATTTACTGCGATAAACTCTTTCAGCTCTTCTAAACCTGTCAATGAAACAAGAATTTTATTATTTTCTGTGGCTGTTGAATTTGATTGATTTTCGTTTGTTGTAGACACGTTTGAAGTGAAGTTAATTTCATTGAGGTCAACAACAGGTTCGTTTATTTCAGATTCGGCAGGTATTGTTGATACAGTATTATCAAGCTCCACTTTCCCAAGTTGATACAATTCTAAAATCTGTTCGTCACCTAGCAAACTATCATAGAACCTTACATCATCAAGTAGTCCAGAAAATTTGCTTAAAATCTTTGGATCCCCACGTCTTAAATCGCTAATATATGCTCCTATGACAATATCTGATTCTGATGTGATCTCGCTAACAGTCTTAGTTTCTATCAGTCCACCCACAGAAATGAAGGGTAGATCATCAATCTTTTGAGCAGATTGTAACGTTCCGTTTACATATATGGCAATTGTCGTTCCGTTGAATGTTGCTGTAAGATATGTCCATTTTCCATCCATTATTTCAACGTGTGATCCTACAGCGGTCCATTTCATTCCATTAAATACAGCAAATCTTGCAAATTTTTCTGGTGCAAGAGTATTGTTTATGGAAAGCGAAAATGCTTCTGATTTGCTTATTACTGTAAATTCAGGAGAACCACCACTGTAATCTGGTTTTATCCAGGCCGACAAGGAAAATTCTGTTAGATCCCTTGTCGAATTATCTTTGATTTTTGCATAATCCGATTGTCCGTCTAGCTGAAGAGATGTTGCATTGAATCCTTGTCCTTCTTGAATTGTAGCATTACCCACTAGAATGATTTCCTCATTATCTAGATCATTAAACTGCCATGATCTAGTTGTATTAGTGATTACTATTGGCCCATCAACTTGGGTTGAATTTGTAGGAATTAGTGTAGCATTGGTTGGGATTTCAACTGGTTCCTCATATTGGGTTGAATTTGTAGGAATTAGTGTAGCATTGGTTGG
>JACOWO010000046.1 GCA_016176745.1 Nitrosopumilales archaeon | reverse complement strand
CTAACAAATACAAAACCAGATGGTGTAGAGATTATTCGAAAAATTTTACTTGATGTACTCAAAAATGAAGGTGATAGCGTCGAAATATTGTATATAGGCGCACCAAAGTATAGGTTAAGTATAACAGCTCAGGATTTTAAAACTGCGGAAAAAAAGCTAAAGCCGATGCTAGATACAATCCAAAATTCAATAGAAAAACAGAAAGGAACTTTCAAATTCGCACGAGAAGAGTCTAAAAAAACAAGAGAAGGATAGAATGCGTTTTCAGTTACGTAAATGTTCCAATTGTAATAGATACACCTTAAAAAACAACTGCCCAGCTTGTAATGAAACCACGGCAACAGCTCATCCTTCAAAATTTTCTCCTGATGATAAATATTTGAGATATAGGATTGCTGAAAGATACAAGTAATAACTAGACTTTACGGCGTAAAAACTTCAATTTTTTCTATTCTTGCATCAACTGGATGTACAGGTTGATCAAGCGAATTTGTTTCTAATGAAGCAATTTTATCAACTACTTCTTGACCTGATACGACCTCACCAAATATGGTATACTGACCATCTAGTGATAGTGCGTCCTCTAATACTATGAAAAACTGAGAGCCTGCACTATTGATATCAGCACCTCTAGCCATAGAAACTATGTATTTTTTGTGTGAAAGATTGCTAAATTCTGGTGGAATTGTATAGCCTGGTCCTCCAAAACCCCACGTGTCTGGCGTTCCTGAAATTGTATTGGGATCTCCACCCTGTATAACAAAGCCTGGTATTATTCGATGGAAAATTGTACCATCATAAAAGCCTGATTCTGCTAATTTTTTAAAATTCTCAACTGTCTTTGGGGCAACATCTTCTTTGAATTGTATTGTTATATCGCCAAATATGGTTGTTATAACAGCAGTGTCTTTCCTTTCCTGTGTTTCTATTGAGGGTTCTAAAGATTCATTTTTAATTTCTTCAGTTTGTACAGGTGTTTCAATAGTTTCAGATTGATTTGGTTTGTAATCTTTGTTTACTTCATAGATTAGAACTGTACTAATTGGACCTGTTGTTGTACGATAAAATGATGGTGACGCATATACTAGTCGTAGTGGACCATCTCCATCAGAGGGAAATTTTATATCTTTTTTTTGGATTTCTGCAAAGCCTGGATTGTATGTATCTGATTGTTGATTGTTCTGAAAATCCACATATGTTATAACAGAAAATGGAAACATTTTTCCTAAAAGTGTGTTTTGCCAGAAAAGATCTGTTCCGCTAGTACCATCACTATAGAGATATTTGGATTCATCTTCTCCTGCAATACGTATAAACCAGATTTTTTTACTTTCATCACCGCCTCCAGTAAGTATGTAGATGCCTGGTTCTTCGTCATTTCCTCTTTGTGCTGTTAAATATATCAAAACATAATCAGCGTCTAAGCCCTTTAGTGGTTCATTGCTTGTTAATATTTTCCATGCTTCTTCAGGGGAGCTCAACAACATTTTTGCAATTAATTTTATCTGCCAATCAATTAGAGTTGCATTGTCTGCAGAAGACTTACGTTCTCCCAGCGTTGTTATCCAGTAACCATAGTCCCACCAAGATGCAACTACTGCATCTTTTGGAGTGTTGTTTTTTAGCCATTCCATGGCGTCTGGCCAGTCGTTTGTGGCAAAGTTAAATGTACTTCCACCATTTAGCAAGGTTGGAGGCGCCTTAACTGCTTTTATCCAATTAGCATTTGCGGGTAATGTTATTGGAATAATCAATAAGGCAATTATAATAACAAGATAGGAAATTTTGATTGCTTTTTCATGATTATTTGAAGTACTGTATCTAGGTTTTTTACGTATAATTTCAGTGGTAATGATAGATAATCCAAGTGAGGATAATATGATTACAGAAATTGCTGCATAAACTTCCAATCGTACAAATGCAGAACTTATGTAAATTCCAAGTAATCCTATTATTAGTGCAAATATTATCATATCATTTTTTATTGTAAAATGATTATTGACGCTTGGTTTATTTCTAAAAAGCAACCATATTCCAATACCTGCAAAGATCATGAGAATCGATGTATAATAAAATGATAGATCAATTGTTGTAGTTTGATGTTCTGCTACAGAATCTGTTAATGGATCTATAGTTGTAAGAAAAGGATTGATCGCATTCAGATAACGAAAGGTTGGAAGATTAATAGAACTAGCCAAAATTAAGGAAATACCAGCTATTATGATTGCTATTAAAAATATTAGGCTGTTACGTGTCTTATTTTCTTCTTTACTAAATTTTTGAATTATTATACTTACTACGAGAAATGCAGTAGGTCCTATAAGCATAAAACCACCATAACCTGTAATAAAACTAAAACCAGGTCTTTCAAAAGAAACCGAAGTTAGAATTAGGGTTAATGTAAAGAGTGGAATTGCCCAAATTATGAATTTATGATCTTTACGTACAAAGGGAATTGCTAAGAAAAACATGCCTAATGGAATAATAAAAAATTGAATTCCTCCCCAAGCCGATAATCCAAATCCTAGAAATATACCGCCTGCAGCAAGTTTAACAAAAGAGGTTTTGCCTTTATCGTGTTTTATTCCACTAAGAAATAGATAGATTCCTAATAATGCATAAAAAAGACCTAGTGGTTCTGACTTGAACCACCCTATCATGCCTCTTATTATTATTGGAGCTGAAACTGAGAAAAAGAGTGCCGCAAAAAGGCCTGCAGTTGTACCGCCAATTACTCTAACCAATGCAAAAATTACTATTGCGGTAAAAGAGCCAAATACAACTGGGAATATTATAGTAAAATCATAAAGACTGGAACCAAATCCAAAAACTTTGTAAAGTGCGGCTGCTGTTATATGTAACATTACTTGCGAAGTAGCTGATACATCTCTACCATACGGATGCCAGCTCATGTCATCATGCCAGTTAAAGTAGGCGTCTAATCCGTTATCTACAATATATTGAGTCGCTCTATAATTAAAAAATGGATCAAATTCGTTTAATTCAAAACCATAATCTGCTGCTTGAGATCTTACCATAGATGATATTGAAAATGAAAGAGCTAGAATTCCAATTATTAGTAAATGATGTAGACGAAATTCAAAATTTCTCACTCTGAATAATTGTTTATTTGAGATCAATTAGATTGACTGAAAAAGGGTTAACTTATTACTCTTTTGTAAGAATTTGAACTTCGCATGACTTTACCAATCTTTTGAATTCCTTTGCATCTTTTTCACTTCCTACAATTGTTCCATAATGCATAGGAATTGCTAGTTTGGGTTTAATTTTTGCAACTGCATTTGCAGCTTCACTAGGTGTCATCACATAGATTCCGCTAACAGGTACAAGTAAAATGTCAGGTTTGAGATCAGTCATCTCTGGAATAAGATCAGAGTCACCAGTATGATAAACAGATGTTCCGTTTATTGTTACTATAAACCCAACTTTTCCATCTTCTTTTGGATGAAATGGTTTTTTCGTGTCTGGGTTTATTTTATCTATGTTGTAAGCTGGAACCGCTTTGATTTTCACATTGTTTATGGTTTTTTCCTCATTAGGTAAAATTGAAATTATTTTTTTATTTTTAATTTTAGAAAGTTTAGAAATACATTCATTGGATGCTACTATTATTGTATTTTGATTTGTGATTTTAGATAAATCATCTTCACTCAGATGATCAAAGTGGTTATGTGAAATTAGAATAATGTCAGCAGATAATGGTTTTGTTAGCTTGTATGGATCTATACATATAGTAATATTGTTTTTTATAGTAAAGGTATCATGTCCATACCATTTAATCTGAATTCCACCATAGTCAAACACAGATTTTTCATCATTTTATTAAAGTTAAATTTTACTAGGTTCAAGGACGATTTTATCATTTGATATAGAAATAACAGAGCCGCCGACTTCTTTGATTCTGTGCTTTAGGTTTGTATCCATTGTCGCAATTATTCCTCCATGTTTTTTTGTGTAGGAAATGATGGATTTGTCTACATACATCCCAGAAATTTTTATTACTTTTAGATTTTTTATAAATTCTAAAGTCAAGGCAGTGTATTGTTTTTTCTTATCATTCTTGCTTAGTTTTTCAAGTTCTTGTATCACGATATCTGGTACAACAAATTGAATTGAGCCGATTTCAGTTTCAAGATTTGAGATATTTTTTATTCTTTTTGTTGCAATATGGATTAAAAAACTAGTATCACAAACAACTTCAACCAACTATGCCTGCCCCAATTAATCTCCATCTATCAGTTATTCGTCTACTGATTGCAACATTGCTTTTTTCAAAAATACATACTGGTCTTTTAAACTGTGTTTCAATAATATTTGATTTTACCTTTTCTACTCTAGAAAGAATTGGTGCAGTTCCAATGTTTAGTCGTAATGATTCACCTACCTGAATCGGTAAAACCTTTGTTTCATCTGAATCGCCTACAGCAGAATCAAATAAACTAACTTCAATTTTGGCAGTCAGTAAATTTTCAGGCAATGTACCAGGTTTGCCTATTACTGAACCAATAAGTGAATCACTACGTGTTAAGGAGGGATCAAGTTTTGTACCTATAGCAATGAGCCCTCCTGGTTTTGCCATTTCAACTCTTCCAGCACCCGTACCAAGCGATACAATTTCGGTACGTATTGGTTCGTAGCTCTTTTTTTTCTCATTAATTATACCTGGTCTAATCTCAATTTCGTCACCAACTTTGAATATACCGTGAGTTAAGCTTCCGCCTATTACTCCACCTTTGATCTCTTTTATTTTTGTGCCAGGTTTGTTTACATCAAAAGATCTTAGAACATGCATTACTGCTTCTTTTGATTCATCTCTAGTTGGTGTTTCTATGTTTTCCTCAATAGCTCCAATTAATGCATCAATGTTTAGCTTTGACTGTGCAGAAATAGGTATTATTGGGGATTTGGCAATTTTTGTTCCTTTGACAAATTTTGTAATATCATTATAGTTATCTAACGCTTCTTTGTAGGAGACAAGATCTACTTTGTTTTGTACTAGAATTATCTGTTTTATTCCTAATGTTTGCAATGCAAGAAGGTGTTCTTTAGTTTGTGGTTTTGGAACCTTTTCATTTGCGGCTACTACCAACATGGCTCCATCCATTAATGCAGCACCTGAGAGCATGTTTGCCATTAAACTCTCATGACCAGGACTATCCACAAAACTTACTACTCGTGATAACTCGCTTTCTTTTCCGCAGTTAGGACATTTTGGTGTTGTAGAATAACCAAGTGGGGATTCACAGCTTTTGCACTTGTAAAATGCTGCATCAGAGTATCCTACACGAATCGTTATTCCCCGTTTTAGTTCTTGACTATGTACGCTTGTCCAAACACCCGTCAATGCCTGAATTAGGGTTGTTTTTCCATGATCAACATGACCTGCTGTACCAATGTTAACACATGGTTGATAACCATATTTTTTTATGTACCAATCAGGAAGCGTTTCTTTCCAATGCAACAATACAAGTTTTTGCGTGGGTTATGTTAACTTATTCCTTTTTTTCTTTTGATGGTTCTTCAGCAGTTTTTTGTTCTACTTGTAGTTCACCATCATATCTACTGTTTATTTGATAAATTTCTTCTGTAATTGTATTTCCTCTGATCAGCTTTCGTATTCGTTGGCCTTTTTCTGCGGTTCGTAACCCAACATCTTTGGATAATAGGATGTATTTCCTTGAACCACCATGAATATCAGATCTCATTGGAACGCCTGACTTGTCACTACCTCCTGTAATTTTCATTTTTCCTGTTAGCCCTACAATTGCTGCGTCCACTTCGTTCTGTAGTTGCAATCCTAACAATGGGTTTGCATCCTTGTCTTTTAGCTCTTTTGTTATTGATTTTCCAGTTTTATCTGATATTGTTAATTTGAAATTTGTCAAGTATGCAAAAAAAAACTTGACTACTAATTAATCTTTGTACAGAATCTTTAAACCATTTTGAGATAGTTTGGTTTGTGGAAGAGATCAAGTGCCCTAGATGCGAAAGTAAAATGACTTCGATTCAGACATGTCATGTGTTTTGTACAAAATGCGGTTCCCATCTTGATTGTTCAGATAAGGGAAATTATTGGTAAAATCTAGTAAGGTCTCTTTGGAATATAATCTGCAGCCATATTTACTGCGTGGTCTTTCATTATTTCGATATACGTATCATAATCTGCTTCAAAATTACAATGAGGGCATTTTACATTTTTCATTTCATCATCAAGATTTGCTACCTTGTCACACTCTGGACATCTTGCATCCATGAATTTTATTTTTCATTAAGCTATATAATGCTAGTCTCTAGAGTCAAGCTGCGCGGAGTTAGTCTAGTCTCGCAGGACGTCAGCTTCCCAAGCTGAAGGTCGCGGGTTCAAATCCCGCACTCCGCATCTTCATAGTTCGCGTAGAGCTTGTAAAATACTTTGTTTGTCTTTTGCGTTTGGTGTATATTTTAAATAATTTTCAAAATCTTGTTTAGCTTCTATGGTCTTTTTT
>JACOWO010000190.1 GCA_016176745.1 Nitrosopumilales archaeon | reverse complement strand
AATTACTAATAGAGAAATCTTACACTTTACATACATACCAGATGCAATTCCACACAGAAATACCGAACAAGAACAAATCACCCAAACACTAATACCAATTTTGAAACACTCTCGTCCATCAAACCTTTTAGTATATGGTAAACCAGGTACTGGACAAACACTTGTAGTAAAGAAGATCTTATTACAAATTCAAAAAAGAGTTGAAAAAACCAACTTTCCAATTAAATTAGTATATGCTAACTCAAAAGAAGAAACTACACTTTATGGCCTTTTAGTAAGCTTTGGGAGAGAACTAGGACTAGGAGAAAAAGAACTACCATCCACCGGCTTAGCAATAAGCGAAGTCTTCAAAAGACTACTAAAAACCATAGAGGAAAATCACTATAATGTAGTTTTTGTAATTGATGAAATTGATCATTTGGTTCACCTAGTATCTAAAACTGGAAATGATGTGCTCTACCAACTTACACGAGCCAATGAGAGATTAAAAAAAGCAACTCTGGCCTTAGTAGGCATATCAAACGATTTGACCTTTAAAGAACGCCTAGATCCAAGAGTTATTAGTAGTCTTGGCGAAGAAGAAATTGTATTTACAAACTATACTGTTGAACAACTAAAAAAAATATTAGAAGATAGAATCCAACTAGCATTCATAAAAGACGCAGTCGAGGAGTCATCACTTAATCTATGTGCAGCAATGGCAGGAAGAGAACATGGTGATGCAAGAAGGGCAATTGATCTTTTACGTGTAGCAGGAGAAATAGCTGAAAGAGAACAATCAAACATAGTAAAAGAGGAACATGTTAGAAAAGCCTCACAAAAAATAGAAGAAGACAAAGAAACTACCGCCCTACGATCTTATCCCCTACACGAAAAACTGCTAATTATTGCAGTAATGAAGGCTTCAGGTTTTTCAACAGGTGAGATCTACACCGCATACAAATCCCTCTGCAAGGTAATTAGGCAAAAAGAACTAACACAAAGACGGATAACCCAAATGCTAAGCGATGTAGAGTTGTCTGGAATTATCACTGGTAGAATTATTCACCAAGGAATTCATGGAAGGACTAAAAAATACAAACTAACCATATCGCCTGAAATGGTAAAAAACACATTCAAAGATGAATTGACGTTTGAAGATATTTTATAATGACTAACTTTCAGTTTTGAAATTTTTTCTATATACTTTGAAATTTTTTAAATTTACAATAATAGCTATTCCGGGGGTAGGTGTTATACCAACACTCGCTTGGAATGGAGTTTGATACTGCCATGCACCAGAATTTATCAATAAAACCCCTTTATACAAATCGAGTCCCACAACATGAACATGTCCTACATGAAAAACATCGGGAACTTCATCAACTAACATCATGTCTTCTACTTCGGGTGCTAGGGGAGTTTGGCTACCATAAATGGGACTAAGATGTCGTGCTTGTAATAGGTGACGCATTACCTTAGTAGGATTATCAAAACTCAATCCTGGAGTGGTCCTTACAATATCATCAATACTTTGTCCATGAAACATCAAAATTTTAACTCCATTTAGTGATATTAAGGCGGGATTTCCAACCATGAAAAAATTTTCACGATTCCATAAATCTAGATTATATTTT
>JACOWO010000045.1 GCA_016176745.1 Nitrosopumilales archaeon | reverse complement strand
CCAATCTCAAATAAAGAATCAGTTACTTCCTTTGCAATGATTGGTAAAAAAACAAAAACTATAGAGACTCCTGCATGTTGGAAAAAAGATGCACTTCTTACTAGATTGTTAATACTTAATTTTTGCAAAGACATCTAGACAGATTTTTACCTAAATTTGAAATATACTGTGTCTGATAGAATCATTTTCTGTATAATTTTGTAAAGTTGTTTAAACGTAATTTAATAAACTGATTAATTCATCAGAAATTAATCTTGACAAAAAAAGAAGATTTCCTTTCAGCACTTGACAATAAGATATTGCTTTTTGATGGAGCAATGGGCACTGAGATTCAACAGATTAATCCAAAATCCGAAGATTTTCCTGATGGAAAAGATGGCTTCAATGACGGACTGATACTAACACATCCTGATTGGATAAAAAAAATTCATCGAAACTATCTTGCGGCAGGTGCTGACTGTATTGAAACAAACTCGTTTGGCTCAAACAAATTAAAACTTGATGAATATGGTTATGGTAATCAAACTGTAGAACTAAACAAAAAAATCGCACAACTTGCTGTCGAAGTTTGTTCAGAGTTTTCAGACAAACCAAGATATGTAATTGGCTCAATGGGACCTACCGGATTTTTGCCAAGCTCAAATGATCCAGATCTTGGGAAAAAACCATTAAGTGAGATAAGAAATGCATTTGCACTACAGGCTGAAGGGCTCATACTAGGTGGTGTTGATGCATTATTGATAGAAACTAGTCAAGACATACTTGAGGTAAAGCTTGCAATAGAAGGCTGCCAAGATGCAATAAAAAAGACTGGAAAAAAGGTCCCAATTATTGCAAATGTAACGCTAGATAAGTATGGCAAGATGTTGCTTGGAACAAACATTCAGGCTGCATATACAACCGTATGTGATATGGGAATCGATGTTTTTGGGATGAACTGTTCCACAGGTCCAACAGAGATGACCCCAAGTGTAAGGTGGTTAAATGAACAGGATAATCACAAGTTGCTAGTAGTGCCAAATGCTGGAATGCCTGAAAATCAAGGAGGGAGAGCAGTATACAAAATGACCCCTGAGGAAATGGCAAAGGTTCTCAAGGATTTTCTTTCAGAGTTCAAACATGTCAGAATTATTGGTGGATGTTGCGGTACAAACCCAGAGCACATCAAGGCACTTCGCAAAGTTATTGACGAAAAAGCCTAATCAAATAAAGGTTAGGTATTTAGAAAAAACGGACTAACAGCAATTGTTGATAGTACCACGAGTAAGTTCTGCATTAAAGGCAGTTGAGCTAAAACAGATTCCTGCACCTCTTATCATAGGGGAGCGACTAAACACACAAGGCTCACGAAAGGCAAAACAGTTTGTACTGGATGATGATTTTGATGGGTTAATTGACCTTGCAAGGGCACAGGTAGAGGACGGTGCACATTGCCTTGATGTCTGTGTCGCAACAACTGAACGCTCAGATGAACGCGAGTTTATGGTAAAACTTGTAAAAAGGTTAAGCTTAGAAATTGATGCACCACTTGTAATTGACTCTACAGATCCTGAAGTAATAGAAGCAACACTTGAGCAAATTCCAGGAAAGCCAATAATCAACTCAATTAATTTGGAAGGTGACGGTAGCCGTTTTCATAAACTTGCACCATTGATGGCAAAGTATGGTGTTCCTTCAGTTGCACTATGCATTGGTCCAAAGGGAATGGCAAAGACACCAAACGAGAAAGTTGCAACGGCTGAACTTCTTTATGAAACAGGAAAAAAATACGGTCTTCGAGAAGAACAATTCATCTATGATGTACTAACGTTTACCCTGGTAACAGGAGAAAAAGAATTTGTAGATGCGGGAAAAAACACACTAGAAGGAATAACACTTGTCAAACAAAGATTTCCAAACTCTTTTACAACACTTGGGCTAAGCAACATCAGCTTTGGCCTAGTTCCTGCAGCGCGCAAAATAATTAATTCCGTATTTTTGTATTACGCCATAAAAGCAGGACTAGATAGTGCCATAGTGAATGCAAAAGAGATCCTCCCCTATCCTGAAATTAATGAACAGGAAAGAACTCTAGCTGAAAATTTAATTTTTAACAAACATCAAAATGCACTCTCTGATCTAATCTCATATTTTGAGAAAAAAGATACAACTGCTGCAACAACAAAGAAAGTCGAGTTTGATCCAAGCTGGAACGCTGGAAAAAGAGCCAATTTTAGAATAGTAAACAGACTCAAAGACGGGATAGAAAATGATGTTGTTTTATCCATTGCAGAAAAGATTGCAAATAAAGTATCTGTAGATAAAAAAGATGACAGACTGAGAATTGATGCGTCAAAAGAAATAACACATGATGCTGCAATTAAAACACTAAATGATGATTTGTTGCCTGCGATGAAGGAAGTTGGCGATAAATTTGGTGCAGGTGAGCTTATCTTGCCATTTGTTCTCAAATCTGCTGAATGCATGAAGGCTGCAGTTGTAGAGCTTGAAAAGTATCTTCTAAAAGAAGAAGGCACAAGCAAAGGCAAACTTGTTTTAGGAACAGTTTATGGTGATGTTCACGATATTGGTAAAAATCTGGTAAAAACAATTTTTGAAAATAACGGCTATACTGTTTATGACCTTGGCAAGCAAGTACCATTGCAAAAATTCATAGAAAAAATAAGTGAGGTAAAAGCAGATGCTGTTGGACTATCAGCACTACTTGTATCAACATCAAAACAGATGCAGTTTTTTGTAGAACATGCAAGAAAAAACAACTTGCAAATCCCAATACTTTGTGGGGGTGCTGCAATCAATAGCAACTACATTAATCGAATTGCAAAGGACGGTGGCATACATCAAGAAGGCGTATTTTACTGTCAGACAATGTTTGATGGCCTAAAAACAATGGACAAGCTTGTTTCATCTGAAAGAGAACAATATCTAAGAGAATGGCAGGAAAAACTCGAAAAATGGAAGGAAACTACGATACAAAAAGAAACAATGTCTCTTCCTCACAGTGGAATAAAACCTGCTGTACCGCCAGTTCCACCGGTAATCAATAAACCAATCAGACTAGAGCCTTTACAAATTAATCTCCAAACAGTATGGAATTATCTAAACAAAAAATCCCTCTTCAAATTGTCATGGGGCATTCGTGGAAATCAAGCAAAAGAATCAGAAAAGGAGCACGAACAATTACTAGATGAATGGAAAAAAAGAATAGTTGCAGAAGGTCTCTTTGAACCACATGCAGTATATGCATATTTTAGATGTCATAATATCAACGACAAGCTAATAGTGGATCATCCAAATGGAGAAAAAATAGTATTTGATTTTCCACGTTCATCACAAAAAAAACATTTGTGTATTACCGATTATTTTGGTGCAGACGATATTGTTGCATTTCAGGCAGTAACTGTAGGCAATAAGGTAGCTGAGCTTGTAGAAAAATGGAACAAAGAAAACAAGTATACAGATGCATATTATCTTCATGGACTTGCAGTAGAGACTGCAGAGGCGCTTGCAGACTGGGTAAACCAAAAGATACGTGAGGAGCTAAAGTTAGGAGATAAGCGTGGTTTGCGCTATAGTTGGGGTTATCCAAGTTGTCCTGATGTGCTGCAACATCATCTGGTTTGGAAATTACTTGACGCAGAAAAATCTGGAATGACACTTACAGAAGCAGGACAGATTGTACCGGAACAATCAACTGCTGCAATAGTGGTACATCATCCACAAGCAGAGTATTTTGTACTTTAAAGTGATTTAAACAAATTTTGTGCTTTTGCATAGTCATTTGGTGAGGAAATTAAAACATCGCCTGCAATACTATGAATATTTTTTATAAAATCAACTACATTATCCTGATACCTGACCAATCAAGCTTCAAAAACTTGGCAGAGTTTGCGTTTTTTTCTGATGGCAATAGTACACATGGAATCACTTTAAAGCCTTGAGGCTTTAGCTCATCAACTATTCGCGTGACCTGTTTTTCTGAATGAATTACTTGAGTGATAAAGCCTGCAGGTTCTGCATCAAGCTTTTTTCCAATTTTGTTAAAATCTGGGTTACTTGGTAACGACAAAAACAGATCAATATTTTTGTTAAAGCCTAACTTATTTAGGTGTTTTACAACCTCGCTTGGAACCAAGCCAGAATCTTTTGGGCCATCAGTTGACGCATCGCCTTTCAGTATGAGTACACCGTTTAACCCCAAAAGTACCGCATCACAAACAGATTGTGTTAGCGCAGCAAGATTTCGATCTCTTACACGAAGACTAATTGTTATCTCCATTTTTTTACTAAAATCTCTAATGAGTGCTGCCAAAATAAGCGGAGACACTCGAGGAATGCCAAGAACTGAATCTGTAATATGAATTCCATTGCAGTTTTTGCTGATATTTATTATTCGTTGTTTTATGTCGTCAAGTGATCTTTGGGGTTCATGCGATAGTAACTTGTCCTGAATTATTTTTGGTGGATTTACTTCGTATCGTAACGTCATATAGGCATTTCAAATTTGCTTGGTTAAAACCTTTAGAAAGATAAAATCAATAACAAACTAATTTTATTGCTATATATGGAATTTGGCAAACTCAAGACTGCGTTATCAAGTAAAATTTCCACTGAAATATTTGATGATGGAAAAAACAAACTTGCGTCTGTTATGATTGTAATGTATGGTACGGAACCAATCATAATAATGACAGAAAAACCAAATACTATGAATTTTCATGCAGGTGAGATTTCATTTCCTGGAGGAAAGTTTGATCAAGGTGATAATGATCTTTTAGATACAGCAATACGTGAAACAAAAGAAGAAATCGGATTAGAAATTTTACGAAACAAAGTAATTGGACAGCTAAAACCTGTCACCACACTTAATTCTAGATTTAAAATAATTCCATTTATTTCCATACTGGATAATGTGCCAAAGCTTAGAGCAAATCATGAGGTAAAAACAATATTGCATATTCCATTGATTCCATTTTTAAAAACACTTGCAGATGATCCTGATCCAAAACACAAATCAATTCAAGAGATGTACACATTTACTTTCGAAAATAAAATTGTGTGGGGGGCTTCTGCAAGAATGCTAAAGCAGATTGTAGATTTGATGTCAAATCAAAATTTGATTTAGAAAAATTTGAGATTCATTTAAAAAGAGCTTGGCATGCCACAAGTTTTATGGCAGCAAGAAAACCAGGTCCACGCAAAACACGACTGATAAAAAAGATTAAACAAGCATCTCCAGTTCCGGCATGGGTCATTGTGCGAACAAAAAGAACGGTGCGTACAAACCCAAAACGTAGAGCGTGGAGACGAACAGATGTTGAGGTAGGATAAATGTCACAAGAACTTGAGCGTGTATACACGATAAACTTGGGCAAAGTGTTGCTTAGTCCAGACAACCAAAGAGCAAAACGGGCAATTAACATGGTAAAAGAATTTGCAAGACATCACATGAAAACACAAGAAATCAAAATTGAAGGTGAGCTTAATCAGAAAATCTGGGAACGTGGAATAAAACATCCACCAAGAAAGATCAGAGTCAGAATGACAAAAACCGATGAAGGACACATCATAGTTTCACGATATGAAGAAGCTGAAGAAAAATCAAAGAAATCTGAAAAAGAGTCAAAGAAAAAAGGAGAAAAGAAAACAAAACCAAAAGAAGAGATAGCATCAAAAGAGGAAATCAAAGAACCAGAAACCAAAATATCTGAAGTAAAAGAAGAAAGTAAACCAAAGACACAAGAAAAAGAAATTACACCAGAGAAAACAAATCTTGTTAAAAAATCAAAAGAAACTACAGAAAAGAAATCTACAGCTAAAAAAGAATCAAAACCAAAAAAGACGGCAAAAAAAGACTAGATTTATTCTAATTGATGTAAATTCAGTTCGCAGTTAATGCTGCAGTCTGGATCCTGCCAGTCAAGTACATGATCGCTTGGTATTACTCCCAATGGATCATATCTATCAAAGCGTGTTTCGCCTTGAACAGTTGACAGCATTATTACATTTGACTTTTCAGCAGAACTTGTTGAAAGATCAACTTGAGTTGTGTCTTCTCTAAAGACTTTACTTGAAATATTTGTAATAGAGTTTAATGTTCCAACTGAAACATCATTGCCAAGAACATACAAAATAGATCTCTTTACGCTGGCTGGCGGTGCATCTTCATATAACATCTTTATTGATTCTCTTAGTGATGTTTCGATATTGTATGCGCTTTTACTTGTAGACAAGATGTTTGTCCCATCTGCAAGAGATGATGATTTTAGAGAATTAATTACATGGAGTATTGCAGAGTTGGCAATTTCATAGCATGCTTTTTGTGTCAAGTCTGGGTTGCAATCAAGAAGTGCATCGTTATCAACTACGATGCATGATGAGCTTTCCCTTAATCGCTTTAGCGAGATTCCTGCTTGAAAGATTCTATCTTTTTCAAATTTAAATGGCATAATTGCAAAAGAAATTAGATCTTTTCCTGACTCTTTACATAGATGAGAAACAATTGGCGCAATAG
>JACOWO010000044.1 GCA_016176745.1 Nitrosopumilales archaeon | reverse complement strand
TTTAAAGCGTTTTTTTCAATAAGATTTCCATTAGTAGTTGACTGTATAACTGGGTCTAAAATTATTGGCGCTTTTACATTTTTTAATTCTGAGTAGATATCTTTTATGACCGAACTTTTGTAAACCATTCCTATTTTGATTGCATCGACAACAAAGTCAGAAAAGACTGCATCAAGTTGGTCTTTGATCATACTTGAAGAAACCTGTTCTGTTTTAGAGAACTTTACAGTATTTTGACTAGTTATGGCTGTTACAACAGTTAATCCATGAACCCCTAGTGATGTAAATGTCCTTACATCACTTTGTATTCCTGCACCACTTGATGGATCGCTTCCTCCAATAGAAAGTACATTCATGCTAACATCGCTTATGACTATTGTTTAAATCCAGTAAAAATGTAATTAGGTTGTATGGGCACACAGATGAGCTCTGCAAGAAGGGGTATAGCAACAGACGAAATGAATCTTGTTGCAAAAGACGAAGACATAACGATAGAATGGCTGCTTCCAAAAATTGCCCATGGCTCAATAATCATTCCAGGCAACAACGTTAGACCTCAAAAGATACACAACGTTGGAATTGGAAAAGGACTGAAAACTAAAGTCAATGTAAACATTGGCACTTCTACTCTGAAGGTTAATCTGGAAGAGGAGATAGAAAAGGCAAAAGTTGCTGTAAAATATCATGCTGACACTATAATGGATCTAAGCGATGGTGGCGATGTTCAACTGATAAGACGCACTCTCTTAGATGCTGCGCCAATAACATTTGGAACAGTTCCAATCTACGAAGCCTACAATCATGGTGTTGAAAAGCATAAAAATCCACTTGATATCACAGAAGACGATTTCCTTAACGCGTTTGAGAATAATGCCAAAGATGGAGTAGACTATACTACAATCCATGCAGGAATTACAAAAGAAATTGCAAAAAGAATACTAAAAGTGGAAAGATATGGAGGCATAGTCAGCAAAGGCGGAACAATCACCGCTGCATGGATGTTAAGATACGACAAGGAAAATCCCTACTTTGCTCATTATGATTATCTTACTGAGATTGCAAGAAAATATGATGTCACATTTAGCCTTGGTGACGCACTGCGACCAGGTTCAATACTAGACTCTCACGATGAGCTCCAAGTGCAAGAAATGATTAATGTTGCACGACTAACTAAACAGGCACATGAAAGCGATGTGCAAGTGATGGTAGAAGGGCCAGGGCATGTTCCACTAAACGAAGTTGCCGCCAATGTCAGATTAGCCAAATCATTAATCGGTGATGTGCCATACTATGTTTTGGGCCCACTTGTAACAGACATTGCATCCGGACATGATCATATAGCCAGTGCAATAGGTGCTGCAGTGTCTGCAAGCGAAGGAGTTGATCTTCTTTGTTACTTGACACCATCAGAACACTTGGCGCTACCTAATGCACAAGAAGTAAAGGCAGGACTAATCGCATATCGCATAGCAGCACATGCAGCTGATCTTGTCAAATTACGTGAAAAAGCAATCAAGTGGGATATGCAGATGACGGAGGCTCGTCGTACACTAGATTGGGAAAAACAACTTGCGTTATCAATCGATCCAGAAGAAGCTGCACGAATTCATAGTAGAACCGGACAAAGAGGTGGCAACAACGTACCATGCACCATGTGTGGGGGAGCGTGTGTCTATGTAATGTTACCTCAACAAAGAAAATATGCTAAAGAAAACAAGAATTTAGAGCAGGTTGAGCAAGACCTTATCTAAACTAGGAACCGTTTCAAAATTTTTAATTTCGTCAATACTTATCCACCTATAATCCGAGTTTTCCCAATTGAGCTTTATTGTCTGGTTTTCAGTGCCAAATAGGAAAGGAAAGACTAGCCATTCATGGTTTTTGTATTGAGGAGAAATTATCCTCATTTCTTTTTCAGATTTTAAAAGCTTGATCTGATCCTCATGCAATCCAACTTCTTCAAAAATCTCTCTTTTGGCTCTTGCAAGCGGGTGTTCGTCTTTTTCTATAATGCCGCTAACTCCTGCCCACAATCCTTTCATTGATTTTACCTTATCGCTTCTTTTTAAGAGGAGAATTTTGTTCTCATTTGTGATAAAGCATGTTACAATTTTTGTTGCACGCATATTGATTATTTTTCAATAGCATTTACCATAGTTGTTAACTTTTTATAAGATTCTTCTAAATTCACATTTTTTGATAATTCTTTTTGGCAGTTAGTGACATACTCGATAATTTGTTCTGATTTTGCCTCCTGAATGTATGTTAGTATCCTACCTAGGTCTTTCCAAAACTCTTCAGCAGATCTTCTTATCTCTGGATTTGAAACAATCGTTTCAATTAAGTCTGGTGATTCTGTCAGTATGCTTTCTGCTAATATTTTTTGGGCCTTAAAGGTAGTACCTGACATTTTTTCAGTTAAAGAAATTTTGTCATCTTTTGAAATAACATTTGCAAAAACCAAATTAATAAGATGTGTTAAACCTAAAATCACTGCAATTTTTTTATCGTGCTCAATAACATCAATAGTTACAAAATTTGCTCCAGGAAAAAGTGATTTTGCGACAGCTAGTTCTTTTTTTGCATCTTTGATTGGCACAGAAATTATATTTTGATTTTCCATTTTTTTTGCCCCTGGTCCAAACATAGGATGTATGCATATTGGGTTAACCTTTGATGGAATTTTTGCAAGTGAGGTAGCTGTTTTTGTTTTCTGTGATGAAATTTCAATTATATAAGAACCGCGTTTCATTTCTTTTGCGATTAATCTAATAATTTCTGGCGTTCGTCTTGTAGGTGTACACAGCATTACGTAATCTGTATTTAACACTGCACCAACCAAAGATGTTGCTTTGATAAATGACTTGCCTTTGATGTCAGCTTCTGAATCATAAACAATTACATCGTATCCTTTTTCAAGAAAATAATTTGAAAACCACTTTCCCATTTTTCCTCCAGCTCCAAGTATTGTAATTTTCTTTTTCATTTCTTATCTAGTACCGTTTTTAATAGGGACATCCCTTCCATTAGATTCTTTTCTTCTATGCCTGTAGAAATTCTGATAAAATTCTTGTAATCGCCAAAAGCTTCACCAGGAGCAAGCGCAAGTCCAAAATTCAGCGCCTCATTTGTAAATTTTGTTGCATCAAAACTTTCATTTCCCAATTTTACAAATAGATACATAGCACCATCTGGCTCAACAAAATCTAGTTTCATAGCTTTTGCTTTCTGAGTCACAGTATTTAGCCTAGTTTTCATGTTAATAGAATTATTGCTTGTATCAGCTTTGAGTGCTTGTAATGCAACATATTGCATTGGTTCTGATACATTTGTTAAACACAAAGCTTGCAGTTTTGCCATTTTGTCTATTATTTGTGAATCTGTAATAGCAAAACCTATTCTAAAGCCTGTCATTGAGTGAGATTTAGAAAATGATTGTGTGACAATGCTTTTTTTATAATTGTAGGAAAGAATGCTTTTCCATTCTTTATTGTATGTATATTGTGAATAAATCTCATCACTTAATATGTATAGATCATTTTTGATTACAACCTCTATGATTTTATCTTGAAGTTTTGGTGGTAATATTTTGCCTGTAGGATTATTTGGATAGTTTAAAACAATCATTTTTGTGTTAGAATTAATCGCATCAGCAATTTGTTGTACTGATGGCTCCCATTTGCTTTCAAGAGTGGTCTTGATTGAACGTACCTTTATTCCAGAATTTTGTGCGCATTCTCTGTATGCAGGCCATGCAGGTTCTATTACAATTATTTCATCACCTGCATTCAATAGTGTTGTAATTGCGAGGTAAACTGCAAATCTTGCACCAGGACAAACGATGATATTTTCTGGTTTTGTATTTGTTCCATATAGTTTGGTAACTGATTCTGCAAGCGCAGTGCGAAAGACTGGCATTCCTTTGGCTTGTCCATATTTTACAAAACCCTTGTCATAGACTTCTTCCAGTGCATTTTTGACAATCTTTGGAGGGGAAAAATCAGGTTCTCCAACTTCCATATGGATAATTTTCTTTCCTTCCTCTTCAAGCGCCTTTGCTTTTAAAAAAACTGAAAGATGCGTTTGTTTTGTTTCTGACTGAATTTTTACAGACTCGGTTAATAGAAAGTTTAAAAATTTTGTACCAATGGACTCATCTAGTCCTATATCATGACATAGCGAAATAATTTTTGCTCGTAATTGTTCCTCTCTAGCTTGATCTGTTATACCAAGACCAAGATTTTTTTTAATATTGCCAATCTCTTTTGCAATATCAGTTCGTGTTTTTAACAGCTTGATCATTTCAAGCGTAACTTCGTCTACTTTATTTCGTAATTCGTCTATATGTGACATGACACTACAAAACAGGTTTTATGAATCCACCTTGCAATGCATGATCTGCTAGAACTAACGAAACTAGTGAATCCACAACTGGTGGTGCACGTGGAACAACACAAGGGTCATGCCTACCAGTAACTTGTAAACTAGTAGGCTTTTTTGTTTTTATATCGATGGTAGTTTGTTTTTTCAATATTGATGAAGCCGGCTTGAATGCTATGCGTAAAACTATTGGCATACCATTTGAAAGTCCACCTAATATCCCGCCAGCATTGTTAGTTTTAGTCACAACTTTGCCATTTTTTACCATGTAGGGATCATTATTTTGAGAACCATAGGATTCAGCTCCTGCAAAACCAGAACCAAACTCTATTCCTTTTACAGCAGGAATTGAGTAAAGTGCCTTTCCAAGATCTGATTCTAGGGAACCAAAAATTGGTTCGCCTAGTCCAACTGGAAGATTAGTTGTAACTGATTCAATTATTCCCCCAAGAGAGTCTCCTTTTTTTCTGGCAGCAAGAATTATGTTTCGCATTTTTTTTGCAGTATTTTTATCTGGACAGCGTACTTCGTTTGAATAAATCATCTTCATCATTTGTTGAGATATCTTACTCATTCGTATTTTTCCAATCTGCAAAGTGTAAGAATTAGTCTCAGTACCTAATATTGTTTTAAGTAATTTTCGTGCAATTGCGCCACCCATGACGTGAGTAGCTGTCAATCTTCCAGAAAATCTTCCACCACCACGAAAGTCATTGAATTTTTTGTATTTTATTAACGCAGGATAGTCAGAGTGTCCTGGTCTCATTTTTGTTTTAAGCTGTTCATAAGCACGTGAATCATGATCAGCATTCCAAATAATCATGGCAATAGGAGCACCAGTAGTATAACCTCGGAAAACTCCAGATAGGATCTCAACTTTATCTTCTTCTTTTCTTTGTGTTGATACAAGTGATTGGCCAGGCTTTCTTAAATCAAGCATTTTTTGAATATCTTTTTCATCAATCTCTAATCCAGCAGGGCAGCCATCTAACACTGCACCCACACATATGCCATGGCTTTCACCAAAACTTGTTAAAACTAGTCTCTGACCAATAGAACTACCAGGCAATGATTTGACCTCACTATAGGTGCTTATAACGATAATTAATTGGTACTGTTACACACATTTGAAAGAAGTTTACGACTATTTTCTCGAATATGCTCATAGTTTTAAACTATTATGAAAGTAAAATCTTTCCTCCGACCCTCTTAAGATCAGAAATAAAATTGGGATAAGAAACATCAATTGATCCTGGATCTGATACAGTACAATTACCAACATACATTCCTGCAATACAAAATGCCATAAACAATCTATGATCATTTTCAGAATTCAAGTCAGCAGAATGTAGTTTATCTGTTGATTCAAGAATTAATCCATCTTCTTTTTCTTCTACACTAACACCTAATTTTTTTAACTCTCTTGCAATAATTGCAATCCTGTCAGTTTCTTTGTATCTTGCATGTTTCACATTGAAGATGTGGATTGGTTTTGAAGATTTGAGTGAAAGAATTGCAAGAGGTGGAAGTAGATCAGGTGAATTGCTCAGATCAAATTTACCACCGTTTAGAGGTTTCTGAGACTGTACGGTCACGTTATCTTTTTCAATATTTACAATGATTCCTAAACTTTTTAGAATATCAAAAATTGCCTTGTCTGCTTGTGGCAAATCATCAATAGTTGTTCTAATTGTAATGTTATTCCCAAGTAAAATAGATGCTGAAAGCAACATGGCAAGACTTGAAAAATCAGAAGGAACAGTAAAGGCTGTTGGTTTGTATTTTTGTTGAGAAATGATATAGTTTTTGTATGGTTTGACAGTTTTAACAGTCACTCCAAATTTTTTCATAGATGTAATTGTTGCATCAAGATATGGTTTTGAAACTAGATCTCCCTCTATATTCAAAACAAGACCATTTTCCGTAAGTGGACTCATAATCATCAAGGCAGATACAAATTGACTTGATATGTTTCCAGGAATGGTTACCTCTCCTCCATTGGCTTTGCCTGTAATGGAAATAGGTGGTTTGCCATTTGCAGATGAACATTTTGCACCTATCGATTCCAACGCATCTAAAAGAGGCTGCATAGGCCTTTGTCTGAGGCTTTCATCTCCTGAAAGTACTGTTTTTCCTTTAC
>JACOWO010000043.1 GCA_016176745.1 Nitrosopumilales archaeon | reverse complement strand
ACACTGTTGATACATTTTCCAAACTTGCCGAACCTATATTGGATCATACTACAAAGTATTATTCTTCGCCATCAAACATCAATAAAGGAATTCTTGAATTAGTAAAGTCACGTTTATTTAAAACTAAACATAGAGTTATTTGCGCAAGATGTGGCAAATGGGAACGCGTATTTGAAACCAATGAAATAAAGAACACATTAGTATGTCCATATTGCAAAAGCAGGCAGATCACTTCTACGTTTTATTCTGATTACGATCTACAAAAAATTATACAGAAAAAATATCAAGGAAAGAAAACCTCACAAGAGGAAAATCATAGATTTGAACGCGCATGGAAGGTATCATCACTAATAGAAAACTTTGGTAAAACTGCATTTGTTGTTCTATCTGGCTTTGGAGTGGGGGCAGACACTGGAGCCAGAATCTTACGCAATATGATTGATGAAGAAACTCTATACAGGCAGATCTACGAAGCAGAAAGGCAATATGTCATGACAAGAGGTTTTTGGGACTAGTTTTTCTTTTTAATGGACGAAAATTGTGTTAAAAAAAGCTCAATTCTTCCCTCTAAACCACTTTTAGCATTAATTCCTGTAATGGATACAATTTCACCTAAAGAACATTTGTCAATTAATCTAGCTAGGTTTCTCCAACCTTTTACCCAAATTTGCCCACTATCATCTTCTACAAACATTTCAGATAATGAAATAGTCTCACCACTTTTTGTTTGAACTTGGCGTTTTTGTGGATCTTTTAAGATAATTGCTTCAACACAATATTCATTATCAGGTTTTATATCCGAAATTTTAGTTCTAATCTCAGACAAAGAAGGAATATTTTTTTCAGATTCGATTTTTCTAATCAAAGAATCTTTGTTTAATGTAACTGAATCTCCAATTACTTTTGATGGCATCAATTCTATTATGTCCATTTCATTATAGGAACCAATAATATTGGCTTGATCAAAAATCTTGAAGACACTCTTATTTTTATCTACAACAAGAACCAGATTATTACCTGATTCATTTTTTGCAATTGAAAGTATTCTGGCAACAATAGATTCTGCTTCTTTTTTGCCTTCTATTTCAATTACAGTTACATCATTTCCATGTAATTCGATACCTTGGTTTCCTGATTTTGTTTTCATGCCTAGCAATCTAACCTTTGCATTAAGAGGAATCATTTTTGGTAACGATGATTCATCTTTTCCCCACAAAATCACTTTAACAAAATTACTATCATCCCCTTTCAATCTAAATCTTAGCGCTTTTCGTAACTGACCTTGAGAATTTGTATACTCCATTAAGCTTATGTTGCCATCTATTTTTCCAGAAACAACTATGTCTTTCTCATTTTCCTTTAGCGAACTTACATCTTTAGTTATTGATTCTAGTGGCGGGATGTTGGTTTGTTTATTGATTACTTCTATGTCAGAGCCTGAACCTATGTTTAGTGTTGGGTCTCCATTTAGATCAGATTTAACATAAGCCTTTACTATTTTTACTAGATCACCAGGTTTTAGCTCATTAATTACTGGTAGATTGGCTTTTTCGTCCCAAAGTTTAACGTTTGCAGTAGAATCACTATCATAAACAGTCATAGTTCTAAGAAAGAATGTGGTTCCATCTTTACGTGAAAATTGTTTTGAAGGAGAAATACTGAGTATACGTGTATCTAATGTTACTTCCTTTGCTCCTACATGCAGGTCTTTTATTCCAATTTCAACTTTAGCTGGTTGTTCTAATATCACTCCAAGATCAGCGGCAATTAAGAAAAGTGCGCCCTGATCTGTCAAATAACCTGCACCAATTTTTTCTTTTTTTTGTTTTATTTTTTCTTCTACATCAGTTCGCGAAAGTTCGGGTTTTTGCTCTAATAGTTTACCTAATAGTGCATCAAATTCAGACAAGTCAGAGTTCTCTTAATGTATTACATTAATAAAAATTTCATTAAACTAATTAGTGGATAGACTAATGATGGAATAGTGTCCTGTATAACAACCAATTCACTTTCCAAGTCATATGATGATATTGCTGCAGTTGACGGAATTAACTTGGATGTTAGATCGGGGCAAGTATTTGGATTTTTAGGTCCTAACGGTGCAGGAAAATCTACAACAATAAAACTTTTGACAACGCTTATTCAACCAACAGGCGGTTCTATAACTATTCTAGGAACAGATGCAATAAAACATCCATTAAAAGTCAGAAATCGAATAGGCGTAGTATTACAACAGCCTAGCTATGAACCAACACTAACAGTTGAAAAATCACTTGAAAAATATGGCATGATGTGGAATGTTGATCGGAAACAAAGAAGAGATAAAGTTGAAGAATTGATTGAATCTTTTGATTTACAAGAAATACGAAAAAAGAAAAATGAAGACCTGTCAATTGGCCAAAGAAGACGAGTTCAGGTTGCACGTGAATTTATGCATGAAATGGAATTATTGTTTTTAGATGAACCAACTAGTGGTTTAGATCCTTCTGCAAGGCGAAAATTATTAGATTTTTTAAAAAACAAGGTAAAAACTGGTCTAACAATATTCTACACAACACATGTATTAACAGAAGCAGAGTATCTATGCGATAAAATTGCTATTATCAATAAAGGAAAAATCATTGCTGTAGATTCACCTGATGAACTAAAAAACCGCTTTGGTAATGAAAAAACTATAAAAATTCACATAGCAGGAATCCAACAAAACTTGCTTAATTTATTAGCAGGTATACAAGATTGTAAAATCGACTTTAACTCAGGCACTAATATTACAATCCATTCTAACAAATCTGAACTTGTACTGATGGAAGTTTTACAACTATTAAACAAAAATAACGTTATAATCGAAGATCTATCTGCCATGCCAACGAATCTAGAAGAAATTTTCATTAAAGCAGTTAATGATTCAAATGCATCCAGTGCTTAGACTCGTAAATAGAAATATCACAATATCGCTTAATCCAGGATTTTTGATATGGCAAATAATATTTCCATTAATCTATATTTTTGTAGCTGGTTTTGCTTATACTTCTTTGATTGATGATGTTCCGTTTGAAAATACCAAACTTGATTATCCTACATATCTGGCTACAGGAATGATTGGCTTTAACATCATGAATAGCACTCTCATTTCCGGCATAATAATTTGGAACGATAGACGTCATGGAATGTTTGAGCAGATAATGGCAGGTCCATTTACCAGAACTGATTACATACTAAGTAACATTTGTACAATAGGAATTGTAGGTATTCTTAGTGCTACGATAATTGCATTTGTTGGTTACCCAATTTTTTTTGATTCAATTGAGTTTAGCATATTTACAATTCCAATTCTAATATTCGCCTCAATATTTGGTTCAATATTATTTGGTTCTATTGCATCAATAATTTCCACAAGACTTCGTTCAAGTGAAGGATTTAACGTGATCATCAACACAGTGTTTTTGTTTTTTGCATTTGTAAGCACAGCCTTTTACCCAGTATCAGGTACACCAGAACCGCTAGCAACTGCCTTTTACCTTAATCCACTGACATATTTGGTAGATGTCATAAGGGCAGGAATTTTTGGTACTTTTTCTAACTTTATAATAATTGAAATGATAGTCTTGATTGTACTTGCAATAGGACTGTTTTCAATTGCTACAAGACTGTTGACAAAATTAGATTTCTAATTATTAAAATTAAATTAATGATAAAAGTAGCCCGGCCCAGATTCGAACTGGGGTCAAGGGCTCCAAAGGCCCCTATGCTTGACCACTACACTCGGCGGAATTTTTCCTCTACCGGGCTCCGGACGACGACTTAAATTTTGATTCCCTTAATGTTATTTTCTATTTAACTCGCTTTAAATATAAAACGAAAGAGTGATTGTTCAACTAAAGAGAGTTAATTACCTTAACAAGTTTTCGATAAGGATCTTCCATTTGTATCAGTGTTTTTTTTGCTTTTAGTTTTGTTTTTTTATCTACACTACTGAGAAATCCCTTAATAATTGAAATCATGCGTCCGGGTGAGTTTTCCCGTACTGCCAGTTTTTTTCTAACAAGATATTTTTCTATAAAATTTGGTACAGCATTATAAGAAATTGTTGGTATTCCTAATAATGCAGCTTCCGCAGTCATAGTTCCACCAGAGCCAACAAAAACACTACAATTATCCAATAGTTTTTTTCCATCAACAACTTTATTCAACACTGTAATCTTTTTTCCAAACCTTTTTTTCAGAAATTTAATTTGAGATGAATATCTTCCAAGCACAATGATATTGTTGTTTTTAAATTCTTCACTTATTGCTTTTATGATGGAGATAATCCGACCATTTTTTGATGAATAAGCAGCTTGTTCTTCTTCAACTCGTATTAGTATAGTTTTTTTTCTATTGTCTGGCCGCAATGAATATTTCTTATTGGTTTTTCTTTTTGCTATTACTGCAGCATCAATTGCTTTATATGAAATAATATTTTTTTCATCAATTCCAAATTTAGTAAATTCTTTTTTTGGTATAACCCATGGAATTAATAATTTTTGTACAAGTGGTATAGTTAATCGCATAACGGCTTCTGCATGTGGCGAATCTTGAAAAGCGATGTGTTTTATATTAAATCCATATGCGATTCTTGCTGCTTCAGGTGAACAAAAACTAATCAAAATATCAGGTGATGCTTCTTTTATAACTCTGGAAAGACGATTCATTCTACTAATGCTAGCATTTAGTTTTCCATATTTTTCGGCTCCACCATGCTTTCCAGCTATAACCACTTTTAATCTTCGAATTTTTGCAAGATGCATTACTTCCCTATATTTACGAGATGTACATATCACAGTATGATCTTTCTTTAATCTAATTATCATAGGCTCAAAAAACAAAAGCTGCTTTGGAGTAAGAATATCAAACCAAATTTTCAAGTATTTTGATTGAAATGGAAAGTGCAATAAGTTTTTCTTGGTCTTAATTCCTAGCTCAGATGAAGTGAGTGCTACAAAGGTTGTATTTTACGGCTTAAGTACAGAAGGATACTCATTGGCCTGTCAAATGGCCATAAAAGGAGCAGATGTTCACATAATAGACGAATCTACCCCCTCCGCCATATCGCTAAAGGCAGAAATAGCAAAAACATATCCTAACGTATCTTCCCTAAAAGAGGACGAACCATTACTTTCAATGGAACCAATAGAGGTAGCTATTTCCAAAGCAGAATATCTATTTTTTACACCAAGAATACGAAAAACAGGACAAGATACAAAAACTGAAATTCACTCCAAATTCAAAGATGCTACTTCAACATTAAAAAAAGGAAGTTCTGTTATTAACAGTCTTCCTACAGGCTTTGGTGGTAATAATGAAAATATCTCTTTATTAGAACATGTTACAGGATTTGAGGCAGGAAAATCCATTTCATATTTTTACTATCCACTTGATCTTATCACTCAACCTCCAAATGTTATTGGTTCCTATAATAGTAAACAAGATTCTAAGCTTGCAGATTTATTGGCAAGTGGTAAAAAAGAAAAAAAATTTGTAGCAATTCCCTCTGCAGAACATTTCCATGCAATAAACACACTTTCTAGATTTTCAGCATTATGTAGTGTCCTTGAAGTCTGTAAATTCGCTCAAGATTCCACTAAATCTGATCTTATTTCTGATGAGTATCAAAATCTTTTCTTAGATGATATGGTAAGTGGATTATATGATCTCAAATCTTTAGGTTCATCTTTTGAAGGCGCAAACACGCTCATGTATCTTATTAATGGAAGCATAAAAGGAATAGATGGGTACATCAAGCGTTTAATAGACGAAATTCGAACTACTCTTAAAAAAAATGATCTTAAAGCTAGTAGAACAAAAATTGTATTATCTTGGACAATAGATCAACATGAAATGAGAGGAGATAAGATCGAAATGCTACAGAATTTAATATCTAGATTACGAGATTACATAGGCGATGTAGAAACACATGAAGGCCCAAACTTAGACATTTTTCATAATGATAAAACAACAATAATTGTAGCGTGTTCAAAACTTGATTTTGAAAATCTAAAGAAAAACAAAAAGGACGCTGAAATCATCATTATAAAAACAAATCCATTGTGTGAGATCATACAATAAGAATAAAATTTAGCAGGAAACGTTGATTGGTTAGATTATGAACAATGATGAAAATATACCAGTTGATCTTAATTTTGACGAATCAAACGAACAACAAACTAAAACAGATTCCGCAAAAAAAATCAAAGACTCAATAGACTTAGAAACTAATTCTCAACTAAAACCACACGAATTATCCATAGATGAATTAACAACACTATTAGAAAAAAATAAGAATAGTCTTACTATTTGTGAAGAGCGGTTGAAGCGCTCACTAGCTGATTATCAGAATTTAGAGCGAAAAATAAAATCAGACATAGAAAATGGTGTTAACATAAAAATTGATAAATTTATGGTGAGTTTTTTACAAATTTATGATGATCTAGTACGTGCAAAAAATGTTTTAGTCAATGAAAAAATAAATGTTGAAGGTTTAGAAGG
>JACOWO010000189.1 GCA_016176745.1 Nitrosopumilales archaeon | reverse complement strand
TCTAGAGTTTTGGGAGTGGGTGCAAACAGAGTAAAGTTTGACTCTGATCATCTAGATGACATAGCAGATGCCATAACAAGAAGTAACATTCGAAGTCTTATTTCTGCAAATACAATCAAAATAAAATCAATAACAGGAACATCAAGAGGAAGAGCACGTCTCAAAAGAATTCAAAAACACAAGCGTGGAACAAAACAGGGTTCTAAAAAGGGAAAGAAAGGAGCACGTATTGGTAAAAAATCTGTTTACGTTAAAAAAGTCAGGGCACTTAGACATATTCTAAAAGTAGCAAAGGAAAGAAAAGACATTACAAATAAAGAATTTTGGGAGCTGTACAAAAAAGTGGGCGGAAATACAGTAAGAAACAAGGCCCATATGATTACTCTTATAGCAGAGACAAAGTCTAGACGAAAAGCCTAGAACCGATAGACAGATTCTTCAAAATTTAATACTTTACCATTTTTGATTTTTATTCCCTCTTTTGAGAGTAGTGATGTTTTAACATCTTGCCCATATGCATACCCTCCCACATTGCCGTCTGATTTTACTACCCTATGACAGGGAATTATTACAGGATACTGATTTTGGTTCATTATTCTTCCAATAACTCTTTGGCCATTTCTTAGCCCGACAGACGCTGCCAGATCTTTGTAGGTAGTAACCTTTCCTTTTGGGACTTTGAGTAATTTCTTGTAAACTTTCTCGTTGAGATTCAAAGTTTTATGACCTCAAGATCTGTAGTTTCAATTAATTGTAAAACTTTTTGTTTGTCTTTTCCCAAGCCGCCCCAATCTAATAATGCCACTTTGGCCATTTGGTTTCTTTTAAGAATATGAGAGAAAAGTTCCTCGTCTAGAAACTCTAGCGCATGTTTTGGTACAACCGTTCCTAGAGCATGTTCTCCGTCGATCAGCTCTTCTGTAAATTTTTCAGGGTAATGTGTACCGCCAAAACACAGCGCCACAGGTGAAACTTTTTGTTCGTTATTCATTACATCTACAACGATTTGCGCTACAGAATCGCATAGTTTTGTGTCAGTCCATTGTTTTTCAGTAGTTCCAATCTCAATAAACAAGGCAGGCTTGTTAAGTGCTGTAGGTCCATGATGAGTGGCTTCTATTGTGATTTGAAAATCAGAAAAGATGTCTTTTTTGTTCCAAAGATTTTGCATGTATGATTTCTGAATGTAAGGGTGAGGTATTGCCACTTGCCTTTTATTGCCTCCAAAATTTGCATCAGAGAAATTTCCAGTACTGTGGGCTGTAAGGGCTAACACATTTGATTCAGCAGCATGTTTTGATAAAAATACATAGCCATCATATGCATATTTTTCTTCAAGCCAGTCAGCTGAAATTGCAGGTGTTGGGATTATTGCTAGATCAAATTTTTTTCCATGAAAAATATCACCGTCTTTTTTCATATCTTTTGATATGAAATTTGCCATGTTATTGCCTGCAGGATCTTTATTGTAAGCTACAAGTAATTGCATGAGATAAAAGATATATGGATACCTTATTAATTCCAGCCATGGATCCAAAACGAACCTTAAGAAACATGGCAAATACAATGAAGCTTGCCAAGAAATCAGACAAAGACGACTATATGCAACATCTTAGATTG
>JACOWO010000188.1 GCA_016176745.1 Nitrosopumilales archaeon | reverse complement strand
ATTTTTCAAATTTTTGTTAGCAAATATTCTTTTTGATGTTTTAAAGGAAAAACCCTAGATATGAAATGTATTACTGCAGTGATTGTTCCTTTCAAAAATATTTCATTTGTTGGCAATTTGGGATTTTTCTCCTTCAACACTTTGAGAACATGAAATTGATAACAAAAATCAAATATGCTTTATATTTGGTAAAAGCTCGAAGTTGATAATGGCAAGTTATAGAGGAGCTTATTCTAACGAACAGTCATTAAATTTTGTGATTCCCATTATGGTAATTTTGTTTCTTGGAATAGTATATGTCATGTCACAACGAGCAAATGTAGGTTTTGTTAGCTTTATTTTAATCGGTGCAGCTGCGCTGACAATGTTTTATTGGGTACATGTTATCAAAAAATTAACAAAAGAAGAAAAACCAAAGTACACATCACATGAGGCAGAAACTAAAAACTGGGTATATGATCTGATAAAAGGCGAGCAAGAAGTTGTGTTTGTTGCCGAAGTGCCAGGTCCTGAAGACAAGATCATGGTACGTTTAGTTGAAGGAATTTTGTATATACGTGGATCAAATCATTTTTCAAAAGAGGTTCCAATCGAAGGCTCACAAGATATGCAAATTGTTGATTTCAAATATAGAAATGGCGTCCTTACTTTACGAATAAAAAAATCATAGACTTTTTGCAATTTCAAGTTTTTCTGGCAGATATTTGTCTGTAATATTTGTAAGTCCATATTTTGAAAATGCCTCAAGCTCTGCCTTTCTTTTTATTTTAAGAAAAACTTCTAATTCTTTTTTCCATATACCTTCTTGATATCTAGGATCTTTTTGTAAATCATAAATTCGTTTTATGTCAGATTCAGTCATCGGAATTGTAGGAAGCTTGTACTTTTCAATATCTGTTGCCCATACACCTATCCACTTTGCATCTGGAACAGTTAATTCACGTAGATGTGCTGCATTTGCAGAACCAGATTTTATCACCATAGCTATATGTTCGCCATATACATCACCGTCAGTTAAAATAACGACTGGAAGGCCCAATTCATTGTGTAATCTTTTAAGCAAATACCTTGTAGAACGAGGAGCTTGTCCTGCAGTATCAACTATAATGGCCTTGAATTTTTTATCAACTTTTTCTTCTACAAATCGTGTAAACAGTCCACCTTTTTCTATTGCTATAACCAATTCAGCATTTGTTTCAACTAGTTCTGCACTGCTAAGACTCGGTCCTATCAAGTAACCGTCAGGATGATCAGAAAGGTTCGTTCGTTTGCCTTTGTATCCTGGTACTGTATATTCTATAGTAAGATCACCAAAGACACTGCTTCGCTCTTCAGGAAATATGTGAAGATCCTCTCTTGGTCTTGCTAAAACAGCTTCTAAATCAACAATTATGTTGTCTGATTCTGGCTGGTCTTCAAAATCTATAGAAAATGCTTGTGATGAATAATAAATGTCTCTAAGTGTGGATGACTTTTTTTCTTGAACTAACTTGTTTGCAAAAAACGCTAACCAGATTAGCTGTGTAAATGATCTGAGCTGTGACATGTTTCGTGCACTTCTGATGCTTGCAGTATTACCCAAGATGTATTGGCGAAGTTTCTTATCATAGACTATATTACT
>JACOWO010000059.1 GCA_016176745.1 Nitrosopumilales archaeon | reverse complement strand
ATTATAGAAATAAGAGCCGTTTGTTTCAATGTTGTTTTTTTCTGGGATTTTTTTTAATCCAAATTCTTTTGTGTTAAGTGCTGCCTGAGCAGCACCTCCGGCAAAACATAATGCCCAAAGAAAATCATTTTCCTTTAATAAAGTACAACAGAATGTAGTGAAAAAAATATCCCCTAGTCCTGTTGTATCATATATTTCGCTATTTGGCAAGGTAATAGAGTAAATCCTATCATTTACAAGAAGTGAAATTTCCTTTTTGTGTGTAAGAAGTATGTGCGTGACCCCCATTTTTTGTATGCTTTTCATATCATCAACTGTTGCACCATTAGCTAATGTCCTGATTTCATCATAGCTTAGCTTTATAGCATTAATTTTTGAAAGATTGATGTTTGTTTTTTCAAGAAATACTTTTTTTTCCGTATCAACTCTTCTCAAAAATCCTTGTGGATCAAGAAAAATAAAATCACAATCTTTTTTTAAATTTTCAAATACTTCGGCAGATATTTCATCAAATACTGGGCTTACCAAAAAGCCGTCTGCTTTTGAGTTTCTATATTCAATAGCCTCACATGTATTTGTAAGATACATCATTCTATCTGCTTCCGATAATTTGATTGTAAACCTTGTTGTTGGTTTGTTTGATTGTGCATTTTCATGTGTTAGTTTATTTTTTACAAGATATTCATCATATAGAAAATCAGGACCAAATTTAGTATGAAGGTTAACGTCAAACTTTAGTTTTCTTGCAGTAAGCCCCCCATAACATGCAACACCACCTACCTGCTCTGTTACAGAGTCATCAAATTCAATTGTATCAATAGTACAATGTGAGAAAATATCTAGTTTCATTTGTAATTAGAAAATTTTCCTTGATTTAGTTTTTTGTTTTCATTTTTTCAAAACATGATTTGCATAAAATTTGCCCTTTGAATACTACTAGTTCTACATTTGAGGTCAAGCAGGTATGACATAACCCCCTCATAGTTTGTTGAATGCCAAAGTTGCTTAAATCTTTGGCACGGAATTTGATGTAATCAACATGCCATTAAAACGTGCAAGTAGAGGACGTAAGAAAGGCGGAAAAGGTTCTTCAGACCGCATCCAATGTACAAATTGTGGCGCTACTGTTCCAAGAGACAAGGCAAAAAAAGTAACATCACGATTAAATCTCGTTGAGCACAGCCTTGCAAAAGAGCTCAGGGCACAAGGTGCATACATTGCAGCACCACGTGTACTAAAATGGTACTGCATTTCATGTGCAATTCACTTTGGCATACTAAAGATTCGATCAGAAGCAAGTAGACGAGACCGCGGCAGACTATACTGACTTAACTAAAGCGTTTTGTAGTTACGATAACTCGTTGAATAAAGGTAATTGCTGCTATTATTACAACAATTATCACAGCATATTGCATAAAGCTAGCTATGCCTATTATTGCAATAACAAGCAAACGTTCAGCTCTTTCTCCAATACCAATGCCCTGAAGTGTGATTCCAACTGACTCTGCTCTTGCACGAGTATAACTAACAAGTAGTGAAAGTGTAATTGCTAAAAATACCAAGTATGGTTCAGCATAGTTTCCAATTAAAATTCCAAGAAAAATTGCAACTTCAGCGATTTTATCAAATATGGAATCAAGAAAGGCGCCTTTTTGTGAGGTTGTTTTTGTAAATCTGGCTACTTGTCCATCAACAATGTCAAAAAATCCTGAGACTAGAAGAAGTATTCCGCCAAATATCAAAGAATACTCTAATTGTAATCCATAGACTATAGCTGACGTAAAAGCAAATCCAAGTCCTATTGCAGACCAGACATTTGCCGATAAACCAGTTGATGAAAACCCACGCCCAAGTTTTTCTAAGTGAGGCTGAAGTGAATCCCTCAAGTTGTTTAACATTGAATTCAGCTAATGTTTATGAATATATAAGAAATAATGAGTAAATTTTCATTTAATGTTCATCGCAATAATTGCAGACATTAATCTTGCAGCAATGGCTGCCGTAGAACCATTATCAAATTCTGGACATAATTCAACAATGTCTGCTGCAATAATGTGTTTGTCTTCAAGTGCGCATATCATATCATATAATTCTCTTGATGTTATCCCTACAGCCTCAGGATTGCCAACGCCTGGAGCAAATGCAGGATCTAAGACATCCAAATCTATGCTAACATACAATTTATCAAAAACGGACGCAGTGTCTTTGATCATCTTAACGGCTTTTCCATCTCTTATATCCATATTCGAGATGCTTTTGACGTTATGTTCTTTTTTGAATGCGAGTTCTTCTTTCACATAGGATCTTGCTCCAACATGAGTAATTGTATCCGAGCCTTGTTTTTCGATTATACGTCGCAAGTATGCAGCATGACTTAGTTTAGTATTGGCATATTCATCACGTAAATCATAGTGTGCATCAAATACTATGTATCCTGTATTTTTTGGGAAACATGGATACGTACCTAATGTTATTAGATGTTCACCACCCAAAATTATTAGTTGCTTGTTTTTTGAAATAAGCTCTGTTGTTATTTTTGAAACCATGTCTAGCATATATGTTGCAACTACTGTATGTGCAGTGTTTCCTAGATCTTGGATATTTGCTGATTCCAAGTCGACGTTGAACTGGGGCATAAAAAGTTCAATATTGTTAAATGAACTTCTTATTGCATCAGGACCAAATCTTGTTCCTGGTCTAAATGAATGTGTAGAATCAAACGGTATCCCATATACTATCACGGAATACTCTCCTCCCTCATTGGGGCTAGTAATTAACGGATTTTTGTTTAGATATAGATCAAGGTAACTCATTTTCAGACACCATTATACCATGATTTGAGGTCGTTCAGACACATGTCTTGCAGAATTAAGTGGTGAGGATGGTTTTCCTTCAACCTGCTTTTGAATCTCTAAAACAAAATCATCCATTGATATTTCCTTTACCGCACCTGATTCCCTATCTCTAACATTGAGATTTTTAGAGCTTATCTCTTTTTCGCCAATGACTAAGCTGTATCGTATCCATTCAGTTTCTGCATCTCTTATTCTTTTTCCAATGCTTTCGTTTCTATCATCAATGTCAACGCGAATGTTTTTGTGGCCTATGCTGTCTGCTAGTTTTTCACAATATTCAAAAAATTCTGGCTTTAATGGGATTATTCTAACTTGTGTCGGGGCAAGCCACAATGGAAAGTGGGGTTTTCGTCCTTCTCTAGAGTCTTTTGCAGCCTTTTCAAGTAGAGCATAAATTACTCGCTCAATGGCACCGCTTGGCGAATTATGTAAAATTATTGGGAATTGAGGTTTGTTTTGCTCATCTACAAAAGTAATGTTGTATCTTTGTCCATTTTCTACATCGATTTGATCAGTTGAAAGTGCCGATGCCTTTCCTAGATTATCAATAAAGTTAAACTCCCATTTTAAGACAAAATAAAAGAATTTTTCTTTCCACATCTCAACAAGTACTGGTTTTCCAATTTTTTTGACTGTTTCTTCAATTAATGATTTATTGTCATTGTAAAAATCTTCGGTAAATCGTATTGCCATCTCATAGTCAGATTCTTCAATACCTAATCCATGTATTACATTACGTGACAAATCAAATCGTTTTCTAAATTCATCAACTGCCTGTTTCATATCTGTGCAAAATGCATGGCAATCAGGCATTGTAAATGCTCTTAGTCGTCGAAGGCCAACCAGCTCCCCAGATTGCTCGCGTCTAAAACTGTAACGAGTGAGTTCATAGAGTTTAAGCGGCATTGTCTTGTATGACAACTGGAAATCTGTTGCCATAAGAAATTGGCCAAAGCATGCAGCAAATCTCAAAATAAGATGTTTTCCTTCAGAGTTTATGTTATATTGTCTTGCAGGAAATCTGTTAAAATAGCTCTCAAGGCTTGGATGATGTGAGTCATACATTATCGGAGTCTCTACTTCTAGTCCTCCATACTCGTGAATTTTCTCATTTACGTAACGCTCGATTAATGATTTGATTAGTCTACCATTTGGATAAAATCTCATATTTCCTGAATCAGATGCTGGTTCATAGTCTGCAATTGCCATTTTTTTCATCAGCTTTACATGTGGCGAAGGTTCATCGACAGATCTTTTTTTTGCAGCTTCATATTTTGCTAAAACTTCTAAATTCTTGTGTTTTGAGAAATTAAAGCTGCCAATATCGTGCATTTTGCCATCTAGAGTCATTATATGCCAAAATGACTTGATTTTTGATTCAGTTTTTAACGCAATTGATGAATTGTCCTCTACACTTTCTTTTGTAATGACTTTAGAGTTTTCAGCTAGAGGATGGCCCTTAACTTGTAATTTGTAGGATTTTGTCCATCCAAATGGGGCTCGATAAACTTCTAGATCAGATGCAAGAGATTCCATTTCTTTTAATACAGAAAGTGCAGTATTTGGAGACGCTAGAGTTGAGCTTAGATGTGCATATGGGTATAATAGAAGTTTTTGACAGCCAATTTTTTTCATCGAGTCTTTAATTTGCAAGATAGCATTTGTTGCCACTGTTTTATCGTCATCTTCTTCAACTGCAACAAACGCAACTACGATTTCTTCGAATCGTTTTGGCGTAGGATCAATGTCTTCTGCTGCAGAAATCTCTTTTTTTATTGGACTATATTCTATATTATCACAGTGTAATTGTAAAATCCGCATATTTTGACACTGAATATGTAATTGAATTAAATGTTATTGTGTATTCTGTTTTTTGCTTGCTTCTTTTAACGCTATTACAGAACGCAAAATCAGACTAGATAATCCAAGGTGTGATTTTAAAAAGTCAGCAGTTTGCTCAAGCGTGTCTACCCCACGATATCCTTCATCGTATAACATCTCAATTGATCCCTTGTCTGTCTCTACAAGTGTGGTAATTAATGAAAAAGGGCCTAGTTTTTCATCGATTTTTTCAATGTATTGCCTTAGCTGAACAGTTTTGATCTGAAAGCATTGCTCTATGTAATTTCCTGACAGTAGTGTTATTTTTTTATCAGGTACTCGGTTTACTCGTTGTGGATTTGTTAAATCAATAATTTTCATGATAGTTTTTTGTAAAATATTTCCAAAATATTTCTTTTATAATAATCTAGGTCTATTCGCAAGTATTATTTACTCCTAGACAAAAGAATTTTCATCAATGGATCATCATCATTTCCGTGGAAAAAACATTCCTCACATAAAACTTGATCCAAAAATGAAAATCGAGGATTTGATCGAAGTTTATGCCGGTTCTGGATATAATGGACGTAAACTAGGAGAAGCGGCAAAAGTATATTCAAAAATGATCCAACAGGACGCTACAATATGTCTTACAGTTGCTGGTGCAATGACGCCTGTTGGTTTTGGTGGCATAATAAAATCATTAATTGAGCGAGGTTTTGTTGATTGGATAATCACAACTGGTGCAAACGTGTATCATGAGGATCACTTTGCGTGGGGCCTTCCAGTAAAGCAGGGTCATTTTGAGGTAGATGACATGGTCCTTTATGAAAAAGAGATTGTCCGGATAAGGGACGTATACATCAAATATTATGAAACGCTTGAGGCAGAAGACCAAATTGTTCAAAAAATGTTCAAGACAAATTTAGTAAACGAGTCATTTACCAGCGCAAAACTTTGTAACATAATGGGAAAAATCAGCAAAGAAAAATCAAAACATCCAGAACGAAGCTTTATCGTTAGTGCATATGACTATGATGTCCCAGTGTATATTGGAACTTTGAGTGATTCTTCAGTGGCATTAAACATGGCATATCATAGATTACACAACCATATTTACTATCATGATTTTACAAAAGAGATACTAGAACAGGCTGCAATCCTGTATAACTCAAAAAAATCAGGAATTTTAGAACTTGGAGGAGGCGTTCCAAAAAATACTGCGCAGCAGACAGGCCCGCTATTGGATCAGATTTTAAGAAGAAATGACGGAGGCCAAGACTATATTATTCAAATTACAGATGCACGGCCAGATACTGGCGGACTGTCTGGTGCCACACTTGAGGAAGGAAAGAGTTGGGGAAAGGTTCAGGATGCACATGAAGACACTGTAACAGTTTATGCTGATTCTACTATAGCATTTCCAATACTTGCTTGGTATGTTCTAAGTAAACACAAAAAACGAAAACCAAAACGTCTATACACAAAAATAGATTCTTACTATGTCAAGCTTCAACGTGATTTTTTTAAAACTACAAGAAAATTACAAAAACAACATCAGCGATAGCTAGAATCTGTCATATCTTGCACGTTCTAGTTCCCTGTCCTCTTTAGTCTCTTTTTTCCATTGTTTGTAATGTTCTTTGCATAATACGGATTTTTTGTTGCCTGATGAAACACGCAAGCCTGCATTTTCAACTTTGGTCGTGTTTAAGGAACGAACTCCGTCATTGCTACATCCTTCAACGGTACACTTTGCACCCTTGGCAATTACTCCCATAATGCTTCTTTTACATTATATTATTTATACTTGAAATAAATGAAGTTGAATCATTTTTCTTGATAAATTCTTGTTGTAAACATTAAACCCAAAAACAATTAGCAAACAAGATTTGATAATTTGTATGCCGTAAACCGTTTATAAATAGGATTAAACGCAAAATCACTCAATGGGTGGCGCAAAGAAAAAATCTCCAGCACAACAAGAAAAATCACAAACAGATGAGGTTTCAAAAACATCAGGAGCAAAGAAAAAAGGCAAAAAGCATGAAAAATCAGAGGGATCAAAATCTGAAATTTCGGTTATAGTAAACGAAGAACAAGCAATGAAGTTCATTAAAAGCGCCAAAGTTCTTACTGTTCAAGAACTTGCAAGGCAGACAGGTGTGAAAATTTCTGCTGCCAACTCATATTTGAAAAGGTTAGTTAATTCAGGTGCTGTTAAAAAGATAGGCGGCTATAGTGGACACCACATATATCAGCCAGTAGCTGGATAAAGCAAAAAAATATCTCCTGATTTTACGTCTTTTAATGCGTCTATGTTTGAGATAATTTTTCCAAGCGGGCTCATAGCTTTGGCAGATGTTGTGTCTTCAAAGAAAAAACAAATGCTTCCATTGTTTGGCAAAAACGCAATGTCTCCTTTTTTGAACTCTTTTCGTTGTCTTTCAACTCCAGATTCTATTGATGATTCAACATAGGCAATTCCATTTGTTAAAAGATGTGCATTTCCCTCAAGAGGTAATTTCCTTGATATTATTCCAACAGTACGCGGAGAAAGATGACGTTTTAGCTCGCAGTCAAGTTTTGCCTTTCCTTTAATCTCAAGGACAAGTTTTATTTTTGATACAGAATCTGGCTCCACTTCGACAGATGTTAAAGATCATTATTTAATCGTAAAGTTGGCTTGGAATATATAACGGGTTTTGCAAGTTTTTGACACTTGTCTGAGGCAAATGATCAAGAGGTAGTACTAGAAGAAACTGAGGAAGTTGAAGAAGAACCTGCAGCACCTGTAATTCAAGAAGTTGAAGAAGAACCACTCGTAGCGCAACAGGGTCCGAGAAGCAGGCAAAGAGATTTCAGAAAAGGAAAAAGATCAGATTGACAAAGAATGCAAGGTGATTCAAGAACGAGAGGTTATTGAGATTGATCCTATGCATGAACCAAAAGAAATGCTTCCTACAGGAAAAGTAAAAGTGCAGATTGGGCCTCCGACTCTAACAAGATTTGAAAAAGCAAGAATCATGGGAGCAAGAGCACTACAACTTTCACTTGGCGCACCACCGTTTATACCAATTCCAAAAAACGCAAGAACATCACTTGATATAGCTATGGAAGAGCTAGAGCAAAAAGCAATCCCAATTACTGTTAGAAGGGTACTCCCAAATGGAGATTATCAAAATATTCCGGTCGAATATTTTGATTAATGGATGAATCATCGATAAAATTTAAAAGAAAAAATTCTTGTGATCAATCATTCATGGCAGATACAGATCTGACAATTACGTCGATTATAACAGATGAAAAGGTAGGTTTTCACAAAAATGTTTTTGTTGTTCGTGATGAAAATGTCATGAAAAATGTACTTGAAGTAATGGAATTGTTTGGAAAAACAGGTGAGGTGATTATTAAGGCAAAGGGAACTACGATACCAACCGCGGTTGCGATAGCAAACATAATAACAGAAAAGATGCTGAAAGGAAATTCGCAGATTCAAAACATTACCGTAGATAGCGAGATTCCAAATGGCATAGGAAAAATGCTTTCAACAATTGAAATTATTTTGTCAAAATGAAAATTCTAGTATACGCTTCCTGGTCCTTTTAGAAGCATGTTTTCACATTCTTTACATATAGTTTCATCTATATGTGATTCTAAATTGTGATGTATATCACAAATTAACAAGCTGGATTTGATATAATTACATAATCCAATAAATTTTGAAAGACTTGCTGGGGTGTATGCCATGTTTGATGCAAGGTTATCACTAATCTCATCAATCATCTTTGCAACTTGCCCTTCAGATAATAATTTTGTAATTAGTTTTGGATCACCTCGTGTACCTCGGATATAATTACTAATTGCAGCTTGAGTAACACCCAACATTTTTGAGATTTCGTCTTCTCTAATCTTATGAGTCTCTGCTAGTTTTTTTGCCAAAATTGCTCGAAGTGCTGGGATTAGTGTCTTTGATTCAATTTCTGCTGGAAGTAACATGTATGCAGTTTATTTCTAAAATATTTAAAGCTACTAATCAAAACAATGAACTAATGGAAAGTTCTAGTTAAACAAGATTTGATTGGGTTTATAGCTGAAGCTAACATAATAACAAGATCAAAACTTAATTTGACTGCGCTGAATTAAAAATGTTGGAAAGTTTTTCTTCTAAGATATATGATCTTCTTAAAAATGCTACGTTAAACTGCAGATCAGAGTGTATTTCTCTTTCAGGAGGTCTTGATAGCAGCATACTTGCATATTATCTTAAAGAAAAAAAAATTACCGCTATTTCAGTAATCGCAAAGGACTTTCTTGCAACTGATCTAACTTATTGTCAGATGATTGCAAAGAACTTTGATTTTACATTATACCT
>JACOWO010000194.1 GCA_016176745.1 Nitrosopumilales archaeon | reverse complement strand
GAACTTGGCAGATGGGTTGGTAAAAAACTGATGGTATCATAATTGAAGAAAAAAACTCTGAAGGATGCTGAAGGCAACGATATAGACGTTGAAGAATATGAATCATTTTCGATGAAAGATCTTACTGCTGATCCAGAAGAAATCATACGACGGGCTGATCTAGAAGAAGAAGATGACAAACGTCTTGATGAACTTGCAATCAAAATAACTCCGCTCTACGATCAGGCAAAAGATACAGAACGGGCAACCAATTACTGGAACATAGGCAAGGTGATAAATGATTTTGATAGAAAACTTCCACGAAGGGACAGACGGGAAAGATGGCTAATGAAATCCAACATTCTGGAGCGTCTTGCTCAAAAAATTGGCAGAAAAGGACTGTCAAAAAGACATCTTGAAGAAATGATATATTTTAATCAGCACTGGAAAATAGAAGAGATAGATACAAAAATTCCTTGGAGTTTTTATGCCGAACTGGCTATAAAATCCAATCAATTACATAAAAATAGCATGAGGGCTCTTGAAAAACTTGTCAGTAATGGGAATATAACAGATCATAAAAAATTACGTGATGAAATTGGTAGAATTTTACGGAGATAATTATCTCCATCTGACGAGAATAAGGAACATACTTCTTAAAGTAATTCATTGAAATAGGAACTGAACTATTCATTTTATTTAACTCTAAACTCTTTCTTTGTTTTCCTAAATCCTTAAGTTTATACAAAATTTAGAAATTGGTATGAGTAAAACATCAAACAAAGCGAAAAAAAGAGCAAAAGCCGCAGATAGCGCTAAATTGAAAAAGTAGATTGTTTACATAGATAATACTCAGCTAAATCTTGAATTAGTTCTAACGTAAAGAATATTGTATTTTATTGAGATTGCAACTAATGCCAGTCTTTATTTGATGCAGCAAAGAACTAGTGTTCTAATTTGAAAAAAATTAATCCACTTGAGGTCTTTTTTTGGACTTTTCGTCGCAATGAGAAAGACGTCATCAATCTTTATGATTCTCTTTCCGATGTTATGAGGCTTGCAACAGGCGGAGATATGTTAAATTTTGGGTTTTGGGATGAAAAAACAACTTCCCCTGTTGAAGCTCAAAAAAATCTGTGTGAAATTTTCAGCAAAATGGCAGAATTAGAATCTAAACAAACTGTAGTTGACATTGGAAGTGGATTTGGTTCGCCTGCTTTTCAATGGTGTTTTAATTACAACCCAATAAAAATAACCTGTGTCAACACTAATTTTCACCAATTAAGAGATTCCATAAAAGAAATTACTAAAACAAATGACAGTGATCATAAAATTAAAAATAACAATCAGTCTAGTCTTAATTTCATAAATACAACTGCCACGATGTTGCCATTTGAAAATGCGTCAGTAGACCGAGTTCTTGCTCTTGATTCTGTGCAGCATTTTAAACCTTTAAAGAATTTTCTTTCTGAATCTAAAAGAATTTTAAAAGAAGACGGAATACTGGCTCTGGCAATACCAATAATGCTGGAAAAACCTTTGGTACCTATTACAAAACTAGGAATACTTTCTGTGACTTGGTCTTCAGAGCATTATAATATTGATTTTATCACATCACTTCTCAAACAAGAAGGATTTCATATCAGTGAACTTAGAAAAATTGGTTCAAATGTCTATGAGCCCT
>JACOWO010000058.1 GCA_016176745.1 Nitrosopumilales archaeon | reverse complement strand
GACATGGGGCTATCAACTATAATTGATCCTGCAAACAAGGACTCTACTGGTAAACCACTTTCTGCTACCATGAAAAGCTCAATTGAGCGACTAAGAACATGGGATAGCAGGACACAGGCCCATGCATCATCTGATAGAAACCTAAGACAGGCACTAAATGAGCTTGACAAGCTAAAAGACAAACTTGCACTAACTGATGCAGTCATTGAAAAAGCTGCATACATTTACAGAAAGGCAATGGAAAAAAAATTGGTTCGCGGAAGATCAATTCATGGACTAATGGCAGCATGTCTTTATGCTGCATGTAGAAATACAGAAACTCCAAGAACACTAGACGATATTGCAAACGGAATAAACATTAGAAGAAAAGACGTAGCTAGATGCTACAGGCTGATTTTTAGAGAACTAGAGCTAAAGATGCCAGTTGCAGATCCTGTAAAAGGAGTATCAAGAATTGCAAGCACTGCAGGACTTAGCGAGAAGGTAAAGCGAAGGGCAGTTGAAATCCTTAACATGGCAAAAAAAATTGGAATGGTTGCAGGAAAGGACCCAATGGGAATTGCTGCAGCAGCTTTGTATCTTGCCTGCATTAGCAATGACGAGGCAAAATCACAAAAAGAGATATCTGTTGCAGCAGGTGTAACTGAGGTCACCATAAGAAATAGGTGTGCAGGCCTCAGAGAAATGCTAAAAAAAGAAAAGATGTGACAGACTTGGAACTGTCCTGGTCTGAATGGCTAGAATTTAATAAAGAAAATGTGGCTAAAGTACCGCAAATTTCTGGTGTTTTTCGAATGCATACTGCAATGAAGATGATGTATATTGGAAATGCAGTGAATCTGCAAAAAAGATTAGATGAGGCACTAGCTGCTACATGCACTTCTGATGCCAAAAGATTTTGCTATATTGAAACTGGAGAGCATGAGAAAATTAAAGACGAACTTCTAAATGAATATCGTGAAAAACATGATGGAAAGCTTCCAAAATGCATGGAAGAGCAATCAGCCTGATTCTTGGGGTTTGAATTTAATTTCGGTCTCATTTTTTGTAATTATTTGCATTTGACGCTGTTCTAAAAATTCTAAAATTGTTCCATTCCATTTACGAGTACTTTCGTGTATTGGTTTTTGGTCTGAATGTGTTGCGATGCAATTTTCATAATCAATATACCAAAAATCATTATCAGAGTTTTGTGCATTAACTCTTACCCACAGATTTGTAATCTATATCACCTTGCACAGTCTCTAAATTGATTATACAATTTCTATTTTATTGATCAAGCTCTGAAACAAGCTCTTCACTTTTTCTACTTGTGACTAGGAATATCCCAACTGTGACTCCGACTTCATAAAATGCGTAAAGAATTATCTGAAACTGTGTTGGCACATAATCTGTAAACCGTGCAACCAGCACTGCCAAGACTACCATTACACTAAGTACAAACATGAAATATTTTGCCACTACATTTACGTCTGCAAACCTAAAGATCAAAAGAAGTACCAGTGAAACAAAGGTTGCAATTGCCATCCCTATGCCTGCGTTTATCCCCAACAGATTCACCACTATGAAGAGGGCATCTTCTAGTGTTGTAGGCATAGTAAAAGCATCAAGTGACGCTTTAGGCGGACTAGCAAAGTTTATCACGTTTCCAATTGCGCTAATTGAGAACAAGACAAGCAAAATGCATGAAACTGCTCTTGCATGATGCTTCAAGCTTGGAAACCTGTTACGTATGCCCCTTCCCAAAATTGCGCCTTGCAAGGCACCTATGCCTGTCACAACTGCAATAGTTATAAGAAAATACTCTTCTGCTAGCTGAAAAACGTCCAATTCCTCTATAAAATAAAATTAAAACAAAATATCAGTTTGAATCGATTTATTCTTACTGGCGCATCAAAAATTGCATCAGTGCTTCTTTTGAGTACTCGATTCCATGCTCTTCGGCTGTGTGTTTGCCAAACTCTTCGATTACCTTTGTGCCGTCCCCTTCTGCAATAAATGAGCACTCATAGCCATAATCACTACAGCGTAGTTTTGCCATCTAAATCCCCCTTTTTTAAAATTATTTAAATCATTACCAAAATTTTCAGATGCGATAAATCAATTGTTTTAGATTAAACCATGTTCAAATCGATCCCAAGGATCGTAGTTAAAATTAGATTCTTGAAACCAAGTAGACTGAATAGATCTTATTTGTTCCAGTTGGGTTGACATTCATGTTTTTAAAAGTATACTTTTCTGTAGATTTTACATTTTCATACACATCGCTACCAATTACTAGAGTGTTTGGAAGTGCAAATCGGTTAATCTTAGCACATCGATTTACAGTAGAGCCAAAAATGTCCTTTACAGAAGATGTGCTAACCTGTGCTAAACTAACTGTACCATAAGTCATGCTAACCCTGTATGCTATGGCTGGTAAGCTTTCTTTTTGTAGATTTGAGCTTATTTTTTCATTTGAATCACATATTGTCAAACAACACTCTATTGCGTTTAGAAATGCTTGTGAATTTGACGATTTGATTTCTGCAAAGTAAAACAAGACAGCGTCGCCTATATTTTTGACAACAATTCCGCCAAACTTTTTTACGATTTCTGCTATAGAGTTTATAAAAATTCCATAAAATTTCCTAGTTTTTTCTTCATCTAATTCAGAAGCAAGCATTGTAGACTGGATGATATCAATCATACAAACACAACAGTCTTCATTATGTTTAGAAAATAGCAAAAGCATGTTTTCTTGTTCTTTGATTATTTCTTCTCTAAGGTTAATTGCCATGGCTGATTCTTGCAGCCTTTTTGCCATAGAGTCAAACGAAGCTGAAAGCTGGCCTATCTCGTCACTTGTTTTTATGTTGGTTCTAACATCAAAGTTTCCTTTTGCAATTTCTTGTGCTGCCTTTTGCAGTTTTACCAAAGGATGTGAGATTGACTTTGATAGGAAAAATGTAACCACGCCCATTGCCATTGTGATCACAAGCCCTGTCAGAAATATTCTGTCTTGTAGAATCAGTATTGGTTCTATGGTTTCTGATTCGTCAATTTCTGCAAGCAACACAAAGCCCAAATCTTTTGCACAATACGATGAGCCAAAAATTTTGATGCCTCTGTAATCAGGATAAAAATCAAGTATTTCTTTTTCTTCCTCAAAGCATTTTCTTACAGGAAGCGTGTCAACTTTTTGATTGAATGCTGTATTTTTTAGAAACCTTGATTCTGAGATCAGAGTATAGTCGTCGTTTACAACATAGACTTCGTCTGATTTTCCAAGGCCGCTTCTGTTAAGCAGTATGTCATCCATTGTTTTTGTTCGCATTTTAGCAATTATAACACCAATTGGCTCTGAGCTGTGATTGTCATCTTTTGCAAAAATCGGAGTTACAACAATCATTCTTTTTTGGTTTTCAGCAACAGGCTCAAAGTCTACAAATGACTTTTCCAATTCTAGGAGAAAGTACGGGTCTTGTGAAAAGTCCTCGTTTGAGATTTGTGCTAGAGAAAAGTAAGCCTGACCTTGCTTTCCAAGTATCTTTACGTCCTCAAAACCAATAGAATATCCCACTAGCTCCTGAAATGCCTGAACCTCGATTAAAAAATGTCTTCTAGCTTCATCAATTTTAGTTTTGTATTCATCACCTGAGACATTGTTTAGCTCATCTACTAGTACCTGAATCATAGGATCTGTTGCTAAGATTTGGATTTGCTTTATCCTGGCATCAAAAAGATTTCTAAGCGAGTTACCTCTTGTCGTTGACTCGCCAAGTAGTTGATCACCTGTCTTTTGTTTTAGAACCTCAACGCCATATGTGAAGCTAAGATATGCACTGATTCCAATCGCTACTAGCGATACTGACATTACCAAAAAGACAAGCTTTTTGCTTAGCCCGATTCTAATTTTTGAGCTCAATTTGCATCATTCTCAAGCTAGTGATAATTAATTTGTAAAGTGCAGCCGAGTAGATTCATGCTTTTATCGCGAGCATAAAGTCCTTTAATAGGATATATCGATTCTCGGCTTTGATACTCAACATTGGAAATTCTCCATATGATTATTAATTAAAAAATGAATCCAAAAATATGGTAAAACAATCTGTTTGGATTGGAATTGCAATAGGTGTGTTCTTTGCCGGCATTGGCATAGGATACGGTGTTTTTCAATCAACACAGACTAACTTTATGCCCATGACCACTCAACAAATGCAGCAAATGATGAACAATCCTGAGACAATGACTAACTGGATGAATACTATGATAAATGATCCTAACCTTATGGCACAATGGCATCAGACCATGTTAGATAATCCTCAGATCATTCAACAGATGCACAATACCATGATGCAAAATCCACAACACATGAACCAGATGACAAGTCAAATGATGAACCCAATGATGAATGATCCTCAGCTACGCCAGCAAATGTATGATATGATGATACAAAATCAGCAATTTATGCAAGGCATGATGAACAACCAACAGTTTCAACAACAATGGTTTGGACCAATGATGGGAAATTGGACTGGCAATATGGGACCTATGATGGGACAGAACCCATAGTACAAAATGCAAAATACACAGAAAAACTCTAGTAAAAAATTCATAGTCATTGGAGTCATTGCAGGCATTGTATTTTTTGGTGCATTAATGGGTCTAATAGGACAAGGCACAGTAAGGCATGTAGATATTTTCTATCCTGAAACTGTCAGGCAAACTGTAGCGTTTAGAGACGATGGCATAAAGACAACTGTAGATGGAATAGTCGGAAACGGTGGAAAAAACAATCCTACGTTGATTACTCGCCTTGGCTTTGTGTATATTCTAACTGTAATCAATGATGGCACATCGCCTCACAGGCTATACATTGATGGGTTAGATATCCAGACAGAACTTTTAGCACCTAGAGAAAAAGACATTATTACATTTACTCCGCAATCTGAGGGAATTTATAATTATTATGACAAGGAGCAAGAGCTATTACTAGGACAGTTAAAGGTAGTCAAGGTAATTCAAATTGACATTATTGAAGCAAATAGTGGTTAGAATTTTTAAAAACGATTATCAATTGTGGAATTTGTAATCATCCCATAAATAGAAAATCTTTGTGTTATTTTTATGGTTCAACTACAGACTACCGCCGAAGGGATTCCAGTTATTTTACTAAAAGAGGGAACTCGCCAATCAAGAGGACGTGATGCTCAAAGAAACAACATATCTGCAGCCAAACTGATTGCAGAGATAATAAGCACTAGTTTAGGACCGCGTGGAATGGACAAGATGCTTGTAGATTCACTTGGCGATATTACTATTACAAATGATGGCGCAACTATACTAAAAGAAATTGATGTTCAGCACCCAGCTGCAAAAATGATGGTAGAGGTTGCAAAAGCAACAGACAGTGAAGTTGGAGACGGGACCACATCTGCTGTAGTCATGGCAGGTGCACTCTTGGAGAAGGCTGAATCATTAATTGATAACGAAATTCATCCAGTGATAATTGCTGATGGCTACAAAAAGGCATCAAGAAAAGCCTCGGAAATTCTTTTAGAAATAGCACAAAAAGTAAATGTTGATGATCGAAGTACTTTGGAAAAAATTGCAAAAACAGCAATGCAAACAAAGCTGGTATCAATCGAGGCAACAGATCTTTCAAAGCTTGTTGTTGATGCATGTCTTGCAATACGTGAGGAAAAAAACGGCGAATGTAAAATAAAAATAGACAATATCAAAGTAGAAAAGAAAGCAGGTGGTTCTGTGTCTGATAGTCAGATTGTTAATGGCATAGTTCTAGATAAAGAAGTTGTTCATAGTGGAATGCCAAAAAAGATAGAAAACGCAAAAATTGCTTTGATTAGCGCACCGCTTGAGATTGAAAAAACAGAATTTGAAGCAAAAATAAACATCTCAGATCCCAACCAAATCAAATCTTTCATGGACGAAGAAGACAAGATCTTGCGTGACATGGTTGAAAAAATCAAGTCTGCTAATGCTAATGTTGTCTTGTGCCAAAAAGGAATTGATGATATCGTACAGCATTATCTTGCCAAAGCCGACATTCTTACGGTAAGGAGAATAAAAGAAAGCGACATGTCAAAGCTTGCAAAGGCAACAGGTGGAAGAATAGTTGGAAACGTAAATGATTTATCAGAAAAAGATCTTGGACTAGCCCAAAATGTAGAGGAAAAGCAAATTGAAAACGATAATTGGGTGTTTATTGAGGGCTGTAAAAATCCAAAAGCAGTAACCGTACTTATACGAGGAGGCTCACAAAGGGTAATTGATGAGGCTGAGCGTTCCATACATGATGCCTTAATGGTTGTAAAAGATGTTGTTGAAAGACCGTTAATGCTTGTAGGTGGTGGAGCTCCTGAAGCATATGTTGCTGTAAAGCTTAGAACATGGTCGCAATCGTTATCTGGTCGTGAGCAATTAGCAGTTGAAAAATTTGCTGAAGCTTTAGAATCCATTCCCCTTGCACTAGCAAGAAATGCAGGCATGAATCCAATTGATGCTATAACTCAGCTTCGTGCAAAACAATCAGCTGGTGAAAAATATACAGGTATTGATGTAATTAACGGTACAGTGGGAAACATTGCAAAACTTGATGTTCTAGAACCTCTCAAAGTAAAAGAACAGGTAATAAAATCTGCAACAGAAACTGCAAACATGATTTTAAGGATAGACAATGTTGTTGCAGTATCAAAGTCTGCTCCACCACAAGGAATGCCACCAGGTGGAGGAATGGGCGAGTACTAAGT
>JACOWO010000213.1 GCA_016176745.1 Nitrosopumilales archaeon | reverse complement strand
ATGACGAGATAATCTGATTTGTACTTATTAGTATTGCAGAAATTGTTTAATCTGCTTTGTTAGTTGTTATTTCATGTCTCTAGTAATAACAGGCAACCCGGGAGTTGGAAAACACACTGTATCAAAAATACTAGCAAAAAAACTCAACTACAAAATTTTAGATATTAATAAAATCGCACTCAAATCATTAAATATTAAAAAAAGATCTGGTACTGTAGATATAGATACTAGTAAATTGAAAAGGGTTATTAAAAAAATAATAACAAAGAAATCACTTGTAGTGGGCCACCTAGCACCTTATGTTCTAACAAAATCTCAAGTAAAGGCTGTAATAGTATTAAGAAAAACCCCCTATAATCTTATTTCAGTATATAAAAAAAGAAAATATACTCATCAGAAAATGATAGAAAATCTGGATAGTGAAATTTTGGGTGTTATAGCTTATGATTCAATTAAAAAGTTTGGTAAAAACAAAGTATATCAAATTGATGCTACAAAAAAACCACTTGCAACGATTGTAAAAAAAATACAATCAATTTTTGAAAATGATTTTAAACAAGATAAAGTTGATTGGCTAACTCTAGTTGTGCGCAAAAACGATTTAAAAAAATTCTTTTCATACTAAATAAAGGTGTGTTATTTGTTTGAGATTATAAAAAGTGACCTTGCAGGAAGAATTGGAATATTACATACCAATCATGGCAAAATTGAAACACCCGCTTATGTTCCTGTAATACATCCTGTAAGACAGGCAATAGCTACATCCAAGATACGTGAAATGGGTTTTGATCTTGTAATTACTAATGCCTTTATCACACGAAACCATTATGAACAAGAAGCAGAAAAGCGTGGCATCCACGACATTATAAAATTTGATGGTGCGATAATGACAGATTCTGGTGGATATCAAGTGTTAGAGTATGGAGATGTTGATGTATCTCCATTTGAGATTGCTGATTTTGAAACTAAAATTGGTTGTGATATTGCAATTCCTTTGGACAAGCCAACAGGATTTGGTCTACAAAAAAAGAAAGCAAGATCTTTTGTTGAACAGACCTTAAAGGCAGCAAAAAAAACAATTGAACAAAAAAGTAATAATGGTCAAATCTGGGTTGGGCCAATTCAAGGTAGTGAACATTTTGAGCTGGTAAAAAAATCTACGATATCACTTGTTGACTATGGATTTGAGATGCTAGCACTTGGAAGTCCTGTGGAGTTTATGGAATCATACAATTACAGATTGCTTGCAGAAATGATAATTACTGCAAAAAAAAGTATGCCACTTTCATTGCCATTGCACTTGTTTGGAGCTGGCCATCCTCTTACGATTCCGCTTGCAATAGCATTAGGGTGTGATACCTTTGATTCGGCATCCTACATACTATATGCAAGAGAGGGTAGGTACATATCAGAAGATAAGACCACACATATATCCAAAATATCATATTTTTCCTGTACCTGCGAGGTTTGTTCAAAATTTACGCCAAAAGAGATTCTTTCTATGAAAGAGGAGCAACGCTATGGGAGTATATTAATAAAAAAATTCGAGCACATCCAAGGCTTTTTGAATGCCAGGAGATTTTTACGAATAATTCAGCGTATTTTGCTAAAACTACACCTCGATTTAAAAATAAAGCAGTGTTTCTATTTACAAGAGTGGACCAGTTCAGGCCAGAAGTTATTTCTTATCATAACATTGTCCGCAAATTTAAAACAAAGAAAAAAACCTTGGTTATTACATCTGAGCCAACTATAAAGCCAGCTTATTTATCACGCGAATACACTATATTAAAAAAGAAATTTGCTCATGATTCTGTTCAATTTTGTTATTGCAATCCCTTTCTTGGAATGATTCCATTTGAAATTTCAGATATTTACCCAGCTTCACACTATGTATCGACAAGAACAGAATTTAGACCAGAGGATTTTCCTGTTTTTGAAAAAACGTGGAACATTTTTTTTGCAAAGAACCAGTTCGTAGCAATTCATTGCAACAAAAATGACAAGTTCATTGAATCTTTTGTAAAATCGCTTCCTAGTGGAATCAAAATTAAAAATCTTAATTGAAAAATAAGAAAAAATTCGAAAGGAAACCGGTTTTACAGTCCGGCGTCTTCTGCCCAGCCTTTTACGAATACTCC
>JACOWO010000212.1 GCA_016176745.1 Nitrosopumilales archaeon | reverse complement strand
TGTCAAAAAATCATTTGACTATCAAAACTCGAATTTTTGATTTATGAACAACTGTATTTGAAACACTGCCAAGAAATGCCTCTTTTACTTATCTCATTCCTCTTGCACCCATTACAATAAGATCAAATTTTTTATCTTTGGCAAAATCTAAAATCACTTCAGACGCATGTCCTTTTACTATTTTTTCATTAAAGACAATTCCATTTTGTGCAGATCGTGTTTTTGCCTTTTCTAGGAATGCGCTTGCAATTTTTGCAAGCTCTGTTTCATATGGTATTGGTTTTAAAAGTAAGGATTTTGGATAAATTGGCATTACATAAAGACCGGTAAGAGTAGCATGACATTGTCTTGCGAGGTAGATAGCAGTGTCAAGACCTCGAAGAGAGTTTTTTGAACCATCCATTGGAACAAGAATTTTTTTTATCTCTTGTAGCTGCACAAAACTATCAGCATTTTACTTGGTTAATAATCATTATTACCTTTACTTGTTGTAATAATCGTCGTGTTCTGAGGCTAATTATCAAAGCTGATAATTTTGAACTACTTTATTTGTATTGAATGCATATGTGCCATTGATACTCGAACGCAAGTTCTTGTATCTGTGGACGGGAACGCAGGGTACAACCCAATGCATGTGTACTTTGGTACGCCGTGTAGTACGTTCCCGTCATTTTATTAATTATCAAAGCTGATAACTTTAAAACAAATTAAATTCAATTAAAAAAATTCCAAAACATGAAGTGTTTTCTTGGAGGAAGTCATGGCAAGACATTATCCTAAGATTCTTGTTTGTCTTGACGGTTCCAATAATGCTAAAAGAGCGTTTTCACACGCTTGTGATTTAGCAAGAAATTATGATTCAACACTTTATCTGATGTATGTAGTTGACAAGTCGATAGGCCTTGACTTTTTTGATAGAAGTGATTACCTAAAATTGCTACGAGAGCATGGAAAAAAAGTCTTGGAAAAGGCACAAAATATTGCAAGAAATAATGGTGTTAAATCAAAACCAATCTTAAAAGAAGGAAACGTTTCAAAGGAAATTCTAAACTTTGCAAAAAAGGAGCAAATCAATCTCGTCGTAGTTGGAAGTAAAGGTTTTGGCACAGTACTACGATTTCTTCTAGGTAGCGTATCTAACAAGATTGCAAATCAGGCAAGTTGCCCTGTTCTAATAATAAAATAATCTGGGTTTCAAGTCTGGGAATCATCATTTCTGTTTTTATTAAAAAGGGCAAAATCATGTCATGGTAACTCTTCCAGAAGAGGTTAAAAAAATGGTATTAACACAGCAGATGATAATCATAGGTACTACAGATAATACAGGACTGTGTAACATTTCTCCACGTACTAGCTTTCATTTAGAAGAGAATAATCTCTATTGGCTTGAGCTTTTCAAGCACAAAACATTTCATAACTTTTCAAAAAACAAGTGGGTAAGCATTGCCGTAATTGATAAAGAAAAACTTTCAGGTTTTCAGCTTAAAGGCACAGTTAACATAATTAAAGAAAAGAAAAGATTTGACCAAATTAAATTACAAATAATTGATCGTCTTACAAGACTTCACAAAGAAAGAATCCTAAAACAAATCGGAAAAGAATCTCCAAGCATAATTGAGTTTAAAGCAAAAATAGTTTATCCGCTAAAACCAAACGAAGTTTCTGATATTCCAATAGTTCTTGATTCTGATGTGAAGATCGG
>JACOWO010000057.1 GCA_016176745.1 Nitrosopumilales archaeon | reverse complement strand
AAACGGCCCTGGAGCAATTGCTGAACTAATATTAGAACAGATAACAACATCTGATGCTTCTGTAGTAGTTATAGATGGAATTAGATCAAATGCAGAGATTGATGTATTAAGAAAAATCGGAACAGTAAAGATTCTTGCCATTCATGCTTCAACAAATACACGTTATAGTTTCTTAACAAAGCGAGGAAGATCTGATGATCCACAAAACTCAGAAACTTTTAATGAACGAGATGCAAGAGAAATTGGAGTTGGGGTAAGCAATTCTATTGCGCTTGCAGATGAAAGCATCTCAAATAACAACATGACAATAAATGGGCTCATTGATACAACATACAAAATCATCAAAGGTTGGATAAACTGAATATTCCAAATATATCGTGTAAGATTAGTGCTTATTGTCAAGTTAATTCATCTGAAGATCCACAAAAAGTCGAACGTGCGATTTCAAACGTTCTTTCTAATATGGATATTTACATAAAAGATGACTCACTAAAAGCCACTTCAGAAACATTAGAGAGTCTACTCTACATTCACAAAACAATTCATTCTCACAATACCCAAAAAGTTTACGGACGTAATTTGAAAAGAAATCTAACTGATGATTCTACATGGTTTTATCTGAATAAACAGGCAGCATTTGTAGATATAGCTACATTATGTGAGAATGCAGACGAGTCTCCTCTTGGCCCCATTAAGATAATCTTGCAATCTAAACACATTGAGAACATAATAGATTGGCTTATCTCAAGTTCTCAATAACCTCAATTCTACTCCATATTCAATTAATAGTCAGCTTTTTTCCTTATTTACTCAATTGATTTGAGTTTCCCGATTTTTATCACTAATAAGAAATTCAAAAGAGTTGAAATTAAAACTAGCCTTAATCTTTTCAGTATTAGTAGTAGGGTTTATTCTTTTTGCACCTGCCTCATTTAATCCACTAAAAGACAAGATTGCAGTTATTGATAAAGTAGAACAGAATATTGATGGACTCAAAGACGGAATTGGTAATACAATTGATAATATTGGAGAAAAACTTGATAATGTAAAAGACAGCTCTGCTGAACTTTTTTCAGATAAGGAAATAACTGGAGAACAAGAATCTGAGATAGCTGAAGAATATACATATCATGGTGAAATAGCTGAAGACGTACCACAAACACAAGATGAAACTCCAACACAAAATGATGACATTACACCACAAGATGAGATCCCGCAAGATGATGGTCTGGTACCACAAGATGATACCACAGAAGAAGATAGTGTGTTAACTGAAACTATAGAAGAACCAGAAATCATCAACGATGGCCTTTCAGCTAAAGAAAAACTACAATCAAAACTTCTTAAAACATTACAGCTAACAACCACACAGCAAGATAACGGTGATGTTAAAGTACAGTATTCTGATAGCTCGGGAAACACAATCTCTGTCAAGTTTACGTTGAAAAATTCTGAGAGAGAATTATTCTCAGGCACATTTTATGCATCAAACTTTGAAACATCGATAACAGACATTTCAAACACAGATCATATAATAGAAATGGTTGTTGAACACAAAGAGTTTGGCACCATTACATCTTCAGTTTACAAACCAGCTGGAAATCTGAATAGTATGATAAATGGTGTCTTTATGACGCCCTAGTTTAATTTAGAAAATATTTCAGTAAGTTTAGGAATAATATTTGAACAGGTTTCTCTAATTGTTAAATTCATATCAACTGACATCATAGTATCTTCAGGATTAATTTCAATTAAAAGTGCATTGTTTTGTTTGGCATATAGTGGTAAAGTATTTGCAGGAGATACCAAAAGTGATGTTCCTGCTATTATCATAACATCACAAGAATTTGCATATGCTATAGCCTCAGTCCATACATCTTGAGGTAGAGGCTCACCAAACCATACCACATCAGGCCTTAGAATTTTTCCACATTTACAGATGGGAGGAAGCACATCAAAACTAGAAACAACATAGTCTTGAAAACTACAAACAGTACATTTTATTCTAATAATGCTGCCATGGAGTTCCAAGACTTTGGTACTTCCAGCTCTTTGATGTAACCCATCAATATTCTGGGTTAAAACAACGACCTCTTTGTATCTCTCAAGTTTAGCAATAGCATTATGACCAGGATTTGGTTGTGCTGCAACGATATTCCTTCTTCTATCTTCGTACCATTCCCACACCAGTTTAGGATTCTCATAAAATGCATCAATAGTGGCAATTTTCATAGGATCATAATTTCTCCATAAACCATTTTTACCTCTAAAAGTAGGAATACCACTCTCTTGAGACATTCCTGCACCAGTAACAAAAACAATTTTTCTTGCTTCTTTCAATTTATCTAAAACTGGTTCAAACATCTCGTCTTGTTGCTATTTTATTTCAATTTCTAAAAGATCTTTTGCAGCTATTACAGAACTGTGTATTGTTTTTGCCTCCGCTAACAACGCACCTTCATTTTTATATCTGGCTGAGAAATGAGTTAAAATCAAGTTTTCTACATTGGCATTCTTTGCAAGCATTGCTGCTTCCTTTGCAGTAGAATGGCACGTCTCAATTGCTTTTTCTTTTAACTCATTTGAAAATGTAGAGTCAAAGATAAGATAATTACAATTTTTAAAAAAGTCTTCTAACTTCTTTGTAGGTCTAGTATCTCCAGATATTCCTATCTTCTTTCCACTACGTTTTTCACCCATCACATCAGAAGGCCTAATTGTCTTGTTCCCGACTTTTACTTCATGATCCATCTGAAGTTTATGCCATAACTCACCTTCAGGAATATCTAGTGCTTTTGCTTTTTCTGGATAAAACTTACCCGGCTTATCCTTTTCCTGAAATAAATAAGAAAAGGCTGGAATAAAATGCTCTGCCTCACACGCATGGATAAAGTAGGTTTTATCCTCCAAAACAAGTCCTTCACTTACCGTTGAAATAATCACAGGAAATGACAAGCCGAAATTCAGGATTTTGATATTAGAAGCAATGAATTCCTCTATGCCTTCAGGACCATAAATCTCAACAGGTTCTATTCTGTTTTGCAATGTCATTGTCTGTAATAATCCTAGTATGCCAATGCAATGATCACCATGAAGATGTGTAACAAAGATCTTCATTTTCTTATTCCAACCTAAACCACATTTTAGATACGAGATCTGTGCACCTTCACCTGCATCAAACATCAAAACCTCGCCATCTTTTTCTAAACAAATGCATGTCAAAGCACGTTCAGAAGTTGGTTGGGCAGCAGATGTTCCCAAAAATATTAACCTCATATTACAACAAATTTCCTATTTACGAGATAGCTTTTACAATAATTTCAGATGAATCTACAACCGCAGTTTTGCTAGGAATAGTGTTAGTGCTAATGATCTTTGATACACCTGATTGCCTGATCTTTTTCTCTGCATTATTGATTAGCAATGCATGAGTACATGCAACAAAAATCCGTCCACAATTTTGCCTTTTTAAAAATTCTGCTGCTTTGATTATACTACCACCAGTACTGATCATATCATCTACTATTATCACGTCTCTTCCACTAGCATTTCGTAGATTTGAAGACTTTATTTCGACATTACCTGTTTTTCTGTCTCGCCACTTTACTAAAGCAGTATAATCTGTATTGAGTAGCTTTGCAAATTCTCTTGATCTAGAAATTCCACCAAAATCAGGTGAAACAACTAGAGGATTCTTTAGTTGTAGTTTCCTGAAATATCTTGCAAGCTCTGATACTGCAGAAATGTTCTCAACAGGAATTTTAAAATGTTTTAGCGCAATTTTGCTATGAACATCAACAATAACAATTTTTGATGCTTCAACTGCTTTGAATAACTTGGCTACCATCTTCATTGTTACAATTTCACTTGGCAAAAACTCTCTATCTTGTCTCGCATAGCCAAAATATGGAATCACGGCTATTATCTTGGAAGAGTATTCTCTTGCTTTTGAAATAAGTGCAAGTGCTTGAATTAGATTTGAATCAACTGGAGGGTAAGTTGACTGAACAACAATTATTCTGCCTCTTGGTTTTCCGTAAATTGTAATTTTGCACTCTCCATCAGGAAATACTTTAATCTCTGAATTAAGATATTTAGCTTTGAGTCTTTTTGCGATTTTTTTAGCTAGTCCTTGAGAGGCAATTCCACCTATAACTGTGGTAAACATCAAGTCAACGAACAAAAAGACATTCTTAAGTTTTGATATAGTTAGAAAATCTAATGTTGCTTAAACTAGGCAACTAATTTTTTCTTGGCTTCTATTTTTGTTATAATGGTACAAATTCCCACTATTGCCACAGCTATGATCTGTATGATAATCCAGTCATTACCTTGAAATGAAAGTAATTCTGCCACAAAAGGCGTTAAAAGCGGAAAACTAGTTGTTCCACCAAGTAAAATATCAAAAGATACATGTGCAAGCATTGCTGCAAAAGCTATGCCAGCTAACCTATAGTCACGTTTTCCAAAAATCAATAATAAGACAAAAGACGCTAAAAACCCAAATGAAATAGAATGTGCCATTCGTGGCATTATTTCCAAGTCAAAGAATTGAATTAGATGATCTGAATCTAAAATTATTGGGAAAATACCTCCTAAAATAAAATATCTAAGACTAAGGCTTAACGCAGAAACTATCAGTCCCCATACAATATGACCAACTATATGCTCAACACTGATAGCACTGACTTCTAGAGGGTTGCCAACAACATAGGTTACTGCAGTAGGTAAAAACATTCCAATTAAAGAAAACAAAAACGCTAACGTACCATATACAAAGGATGTCTTGATAATGAATGCCAAGGATTTTTGCATGAATACGAATGGAATAGCGGTTCAAAATTTGATTGTTACCATTTAATCATACTAAAACACACCTTACAAGGTTTTGCATTAAAACCCTCTTTTACAATATTGATTAATCCAAATGATTTTGTAGCAATTAACCTGACTTGTATCTATTAGCCCTAGGCAAAAAATGGCGTTGATTCATAAATACCAATTATTACCTTATACACTACTATAGTGAGAATATGCTAAAAGAGGTAGTAAATACCAAAGAACGATGTCCACGGTGTGGAAGGGGTAAGCTCGTAACTGATACCGAATCAGGCGAACTGTTTTGCTCAAAATGCGGCTTTGTTATGTCAGAAAAATTGCAAGAGTCAGGTCCTGAATGGCGTTCCTTCACACAAGATGAACATGGAGACAGAGCAAGAGCAGGTGCCCCAACATCACTTACTATGCATGATATGGGTCTTGCAACAATAATTGATCCAGTAAACAAGGATGCTTCTGGAAAACCACTAACTGCATCAATGAAAAGTACAATTGAGCGCCTCAGAACATGGGATAGCAGAAGTCAGGTCCATGAGCCAGTAGATCGAAACTTTAGACAGGCGTTTAGCGAACTAAACAGGTTAAAGGATAAACTAGCAATCTCTGACGCTGTAATAGAAAAAGCAGCCTATATTTACAGAAAGGCCTTGGACAAAGGTCTTGTAAGGGGAAGATCAATATCTGCATTAATGGCAGCCGCACTTTACGCAGCTTGTCGTGATACAGCTACTCCACGAAACCTAAAAGATATAGAAATTGCTGCAAACATCAAACGAAAAGACATTGCTAGGTGTTATCGACTTCTTGTAAAAGAATTGGATCTTAAGATGCCAGTTACAGACTCAATTCAATGTGTAGCTAGAATTGCAAGTGTTATTGGAATCGCAGAAAAAACAAAACGCTATGCAATCAAAGTACTTCAAGATGCACAAAAAAATGAGGTTTCTGCAGGAAAAGATCCAATGGGGCTTGCCGCCGCAGCACTATACTTGTCATGTGTCAAAAACGGGGAGGACAAAACTCAGAGAGATATCGCAGAGGCAGCAAATGTCACAGAAGTAACTATACGAAATCGATACAAGGGTTTGAAGGATTCTTTAACAATTTAACTATCAATCATAAATTTTTGATAAATTAGAAATTAACCTAAGAACAAAAAACAAAACAATGGATCTTGTATTCTCTGACATTCACGCAGACATTAATGCGCTTGATACAATTTTGAATATTGCAAATATGTCAGAGTTCAAAAAAAAGTATGGTGAATACTCCAGAATTATTAATCTAGGTGATATCTTAGAGCGTGGCACACATCCAAGCGAAGTTTTAAAAAAATTAGCCTTACTTGAAAAAACCTATCCTCTAACCTCCATTATGGGAAACCATGATGAAGCTTTTTTGTATAAACGGCGTGTAAGTGGAAGTACACTTGAAAGCTTTGCAGCTCATCAATCATTAACTGAAAACGAGCTTGGATTTTTTAAACAAAATGACGATGAAACCTTTGGTCACCAGCAGTTTATTGATAAAAAAAACAGCTTAGTGTTTGTTCATGGGGGTACACTCGATCCACAAAAAATAACACCACCAAATGCAAGCCAGGAATCGTGGTTATACCAACGAACATGGCAGAGACTATCTGAAGAGGATTTTGAATACTTTAGCTATTCAGGATATCATTATACTGCATTATCTGCGTTTAATGAAAGTAGAAAAAATCTTGATAACTTTGTAATCTTATGTGGTCATCAACATTTGGAAACTGCAATAGAACAAGATAATGAATCAATTAACGAAATCTATAACTCAACAAAAACAGAAAACGAGAAATTTGGGGAATTTTCACTTGGAAAAAAAGAATTCGAAATAAAGAAAACCAGCAACTATCTAATTCGATTGGGGCTTGGTGGTCCAGAAGGATATTATGGAAATGGATTTGGCCAGATTCATTTTGGCATTATTCAATATAATCCAAAAAAAGTCATCCTCTTTACTGTAACATAACTCATTATCGAATTATATACAAAT
>JACOWO010000169.1 GCA_016176745.1 Nitrosopumilales archaeon | reverse complement strand
TTCCATCAGCTCAAGCATTTCTGCCCGAATGGATACATCAAGCATCGATACTGGCTCATCTGCGATAATTATTTTTGGTTTTAGTACAAGTGCACGTGCAAGTACAACTCGTTGGCGCTGGCCACCAGATAATGTGTGGGGATATTTTTTTACAATGTCATCAGCAGGCTCTAGCTTTACCTCATGCAATGCATCAAGGACGAGTTTTTTTCTTTCTTCCGCACTACCAATGCCATGAATCTCTAGTGGCTCGCAAACAATATCATACACTCTCATTCTAGGATTAATCGAGTCGTATGGATCTTGGTAGACCATCTGACATGCCATTCTTAATTTTTTGATACTTTTTGGATCGTCAGTTACTTCCTCGCCATTAAAAAATATCTTGCCAGAATCTGCATCTATTGCCTTTAGAATTAGCCTTGCAGTAGTTGATTTTCCAGAGCCTGACTCTCCTGCAAGAACAAAGACTTCGCCTTTTTTTAATGAAAATGAGATATCATCAACTGCCTTGACTGTTGTTGTTTTTGAGCTAAAGATGCTCTTTTTTGTAAAATACTTTGTCAGATTTTGTACTCTGAGTATTTCATCCACGATTTACGATGCGTTTTCTAGTATATCAACAAAGCAAAAATCTAGTATCCTCTTGCCAAAATAACATTTGAGATGCTTTGTGATTTGCAGTAAATGCATTTGCCATCAGAGTTTTTGCTATCAAAGGGAATCACCCTAATGTCAGCACCCGTCTCTTCTTTGATTTTTTCTTCGCACTTTTGATTGCCGCACCATGGGGCCTCAAAAAATCCCCCTTGTTCTATTTTTGATTTAAACTGCTCATAATCTGATACTTTTAGAGTCATCTGTGAAAGTAATTTTTTTGCAGCCTCAAACAACTCTTTTTGAATTGTATCTAGAACTGATACAATCTCATTTTCTAATTTGTCAAGTGAAACATCTGTTTTTTGACGCGAGTGGCGTTTTACAAGGACGACTTTTTGTTTTGCAATGTCTTTTGGGCCAAGCTCAACTCGCAACGGTATGCCCCTTAGCTCCCAGTCATGGAACTTGAAGCCCGGTGTAAGCTGATTTCTTTTATCTACATGCACTCGAATGCCTTGCTTTGCCAGAGTCTTTTCTATCTCGCCTGCTTTTTCTAGAACCTTTTTTTCATCTTCATCTGTATAGTATATTGGAACAATTACAACCTGAATAGGCGCAACCTTTGGAGGCAGCACCAAGCCCTTGTCGTCTCCATGAATCATAATCATTGCGCCAATCAGTCTCCAAGAAACTCCCCAAGATGTCTGCCAGACAAAAGTTTCCACATTATCTTTGTCTGAAAATTTCACTTCAAATGGCTTTGAAAAGTTTTGTCCCAAAAAATGAGACGTTCCCATTTGTAGCGCTTTACCATCTGGCATCATTGCCTCCATTGTTGTTGTATATACTGCGCCAACAAACTTTTCTTTCTCACTTTTTTTGCCAACAAGAACAGGAATTGCAAGCTCATCTCCCACAGTTTTTTTGTAAGTTTCTAGGATTTCTAGTACCTCTTTTTCTGCTTCTTCCTGTGTTGCATGTACTGTATGGCCTTCCTGCCAGAGAAACTCTGATGTTCTAATAAACGGTTTTGTTGCTTTTATTTCTGCACGCAATGCAGTATTCCAAAAGTTGATTTTTAGTGGAAGGTCTCGCCAGCTCTTTATCCA
>JACOWO010000178.1 GCA_016176745.1 Nitrosopumilales archaeon | reverse complement strand
CAGGCACAAATGTCTGGAAGAAAGGGGATTTACATCAATGCAGACGATGTGATTGAATCTCTTGAAAAGCGAATATTTGAGGAGGCAAAAAAACGAAACGAGGATCTTGACAATAGCACACTTTCAAAAATAGCTACAGATGTTGCAGTTGGAACGCTTCGCTATGAGATGATAAAGCAGGATCTTGACAAAATGATTACATTTGATCTTAAAAAATCACTGAGCTTGGAAGGCGACACCTGCTCTTATCTACAGTACTCTTATGCACGGGCGTCTCGGATCTTAGAAAAGGCCGGCTTTGAGCCAAAGTTTGACTCTTTATTTGAATCACTTAGCACTGATCATGAAATCAATCTTTTGAAAATTATTGCAAAATTTGATATTTGCATAAATGATGCTGCAAACAATTTATCACCCAAAGTAATTGCACGCTTCTGTTATGATCTTGCTGTTTCCTTTAATTCATTTTATGAACATGTTCCTGTATTAGACAATGAAAACAAGGAGCTTGTAAATCAAAGACTATGTCTAGTATATTGTTTCAAGTCTACACTCGAGAAATCACTTGATCTTTTAGGAATCGCAACCCCACAACGAATGTAACTATTTTTGGCATCGATGAAACTGCGTAAAGAGGGTGTCGTCATAAAACTTTCCTTTTCCCGTAAAATTCTCATAGTATATTTCACGGCCACAGAACTTGCATCTTTTGCTGAAGGACATATTTTGACACCCTCACAATGAAATATGCAGTCTTGTAAGATAAATCCAATCTATGAAAATTTTATCAACTGTTTAATTTGATCGGAAATAATAAAAATTCTTAAATCATTATCAACACCTTGACTACCTTTAACCCTTATAATCGAGTCTGGCTCATCGAAGACATATCAATTAAAGAAATCTCAACAAAACTGACACCTGAGGAGCTTGAACAATTTTTAGAAATATGCAAGAACAGGGACTGTACGTCATCTGATTTGATAAAAAAACTGGTTTTAAGCTTAATTGAGACAAGTGACAAAAAGCAAACAACAGACCTGTCTCAGAGTCCGGCAAAGCCAGAGGCGGCAAAAGTAGAGCAGCAAACAAGCCTTGATGAATCAACAATAATTGAAATTATAAAAAAAATTGAAAGTGATGAAGTAAGTGAAGAAGAACTCCAGGAACTATATGTCAAACTGGGAGAAAAGCTAGAAAAAAACAGTTTGACAAAACCAGAAGAGGTATTATTTCGCAAGATCCACCAAAAGCTGCGTGATATGTTGCTAAAGCATGTGGTACAGACAAAGACACTGACTGTCGAAGAAAGATTCCAATACTTTTAGAGTTATAACAAAAAATATACCCTGATTTCTTGAGAAAGTGGTGAAATTGCAGATTGGCCAAGATTAAACAAAACAGCTATGTATTGTTCTTTTATGATGATTCAAAAAAGTGGCTTGCAAGGATCTCAAAAAACCAGCAGTTTCACACACACATTGGAATAATAAAACACTCTGACGCAATAGGTCAAGAGTACGGCTCTAGACTGACAACTAACAAGGGCAAATACGTCTACCTAATGGAGCCGACAATTTATGACTTTATCATGAGGATTCAACATGGAACGCAGATAGTCTATCCAAAGGATCTTGGATATATTGCAGCAAGGGCAGGCCTGCAAAGCGGACAAAAGGTAATTGAGATTGGGACAGGCAGTGGCTCGATGACAACATTTCTTGCAAG
>JACOWO010000056.1 GCA_016176745.1 Nitrosopumilales archaeon | reverse complement strand
TGCAGATATGGCAGTAGTTGATTCCTACTTTATGGACGGAACTCCAGAACAAATTGTCAAAAATTCTGTCTGTGATGCTTGTGCACAGGCAACAGAAGGGTATGATAGCAAACTAGGAAATGAATTCACAAGAACATTGTGTAAAGAAGCATTTGATGTCTTGTATGATGCCATAATTAATGACAAGCCAGAAAACTATCCTTATGGCTCAATGCTATCAGGCATTGGCTTTGGTAATTGTTCTACAACACTTGGACATGCATTATCGTATGTCTTTTCAAATGAAGGAGTACCACATGGATATTCACTTTCATCATGCACTACTGTTGCACACAAATTCAACAAATCAATTTTCTATGAAAGATTCAAAGAAATAGTAAAGAAGCTTGGTTTTGAGAAACTAGCCCTCAAGGCACCAGTTGACGTGGCAGCAGAAACCGTATTGACAGACAGAGGACACCTAGACCCCAATCCTATTCCAGTGACAAAAGAAGACATAATGAAATGTCTAAATGACATCAAAACAGGAAACCTATAATTCTAAAAACATTTTTTGATTTTTTATAAAGTACGAAATTCATAAAACTTCCTAGACTTTAATAACGTCAAAAAATACCCTAACTGATAGAATCATGGCGCGCTTAAAGTTTGGAATTCAAAACGGCCTTAATGTAGCAAGAGCCGGATACACTGAAGACCAAATCCTAACTGCGTGTCTTTTAGCTGATAGGACAGGATATGATTCGATATGGTATATGGACCACACAAATGTTCCACAATGGAAAAATGCTGTGGTTCTTGACCCCTGGGTTATGCTATCTGCAATTGCTGCAACAACAAACAACGTTGAGCTTGGCACATGTGTTACTGATGCAATACGCAGACATCCATCAAACATTGCCCTAGCTACAATTACTTTGGATAGAGTATCAAAGGGCAGAGCGGCACTAGGCATTGGTGCAGGGGAGGCACAGAACCTAAAAGAATTTTGCATTCCATTTGAAAAGCCAGTTTCAAAATGGGAAGAACAAATTCAAGTCATAAAATTGCTTTTTAATTCCACACCTGACAATAGAGTAAGCTATGAAGGAAAGCACTACAAGTTAGAAGATGCATGTCTTCAGGCAAAGCCGATTAGAAAACCATATCCACCAATATACATGGCAGCTGGAGGCCAGCGAACACTTGAGCTTACAGGAAAATATGGAGACGGGTGGATTCCAATTGGTTATACGCCTGAACTTTTTGAGGATCATGCAGCAATTATTAAAAAATCAATGAAGGAAAACGGTCGAAATGCTGAAGATTTTAACTTTGCACTAGACATTGACGTATACTTTTCGGATGATGCTGAAGAATCATGGGCAAAAATGAAGGAAGCTGTAAAGGTCAGTTTATTCAAGCCCGAAGTTTTACGTGTTCACAACTTGAAAGAAATTGAAGGCTTTGATTTTAAAAAATACTTTACAGAATATTCCATGTCAAATCAAGAGTGGATTGTAAAGATGCGTGAAGCTGCAAAAACAATACCTGACCCCATAGCACGATCATCTACTGCTGTTGGAACACCAGATGATATTATTCCAGTGTTTGAGCGTTTTATGAAAGCAGGTGTAAATCATTTCATAATTAGATTTTGGGGCAAAAACTATTTTGGCTCAATTGATAAATTTGCAAGCGATGTAATGCCATATCTAAGAGGAAAACCAGGAAAAAAGTAAGACCTTTTTCAAGGGCCTATAAACAAGCTAGTTTTAGATTTAATAATATTTCAAAGGAATCAAAGACTAGATGCAGCTATTAGGACGATTAGAGATAAAATCAAAGGAAAAGATTGTCGAGTTTTTAAATCAGGAACATACTGGAAGGATCTGCAGTATTGATGGAAACGGCTATCCTCAGATTATTCCGATGAATTTTGTGTTTTTAAATGATTCAATATACATGCATTCTCATACAAAAGGCGAAAAATTAGACAACATCAGACGCAATGACAAGGTAGGCTTTGAAGTAGATAGAAGCTTACAATTTTTGCCATCATATTTTACACACCCAACCGATGCATCACAAGCTGATACGCTTTACATTAGTGTTGTAATCAAAGGCAGGGGAATAATAGTAGATGATAGAAATGAAAAAACAATGGCGCTAAATGGCCTAATGAAAAAATACCAACCAGAAGGTGGATATGATCCAATCAAAGCTGAGATGGAAGTTGTAGATGAGGTAGCAGTTATCAAAGTAATATTATCAAAGTAATACCTGAATCAATGAAAGGAAAATACAAGATAGGACAACACATCCAGAAAAATGAGCGAATAAAGTTAGCACAAAAGATTCTTGAGCACAACTCAAAGACTGCAAAAGAGACACTAAAGACAATGGGCTTTGAAGTAACAGATAAGGGCGTCAGGATGACAGAGGACCCCTCATGGTAGAGTCATTGTGAAATAAAGGGTTGTAAATAGTAAAAAGTGGGTTCTTCGAAATTATTTTACATGAGTGAAATTGCAAGTATAGCTAATGGAAGATAAAAAGATTGAAGAGTATCTAGCTGAGTGTTTTAAAATTATTGATGAAAATGTCGAGGTACTCTCAGACATTGAGTTTGAAATCGAACAACAAAAAGACAATGAAATTATTCCAAATCTACAGCTTCATGATTTAATTGATATGACACAAGATGTTGCAGAGTCTATAAAGATTAGAAAAGCAGAAGCTAGCTATATGCGGCGACAGTTGGATTAGCTGTTTTTAGTTAGCTATTGCAATTGGTTTTTCTTGTTTTGCTTTTGCCTCTTTTCGCATTTTAGCTAACAAAGCTGCAAGTTGTGCTTCATGAATTTCATCTAGTGTTTCGCACATATAGTATCATACTTTTGCAAATACTTAACATTTTTTACTTTTGATAATGCTTGCATTCCTTTAGTATGAACTAAAATTTGGAGCGTCATCATATTTAACTGCAATCAGAATCGCAAAAACATTATAAGATAATTCTAAACAAACTTTCAGAATTACCATTGCTTTAAATTCAGTTTTTAAATATTTTGTCTAGTGCAACAAGTATCAAGTTTTCAGTTAGTATCAGATTACAATCCAACTGGAGACCAGCCTCAGGCAATAGATGCGTTAGTTAGAGGAGTAAGGCAAAACAAAGTCCAAACGCTTTTGGGCGTAACAGGCAGTGGTAAGACATTTGCTATTGCAAATGTAATACAGAGAACAGGCAAGAACACACTTGTAATCTCACATAACAAGACACTTGCTGCACAGCTTTATTCGGAGCTAAAACAATTTTTCCCAAAAAACAATGTTGGATATTTTGTAAGCTATTATGATTATTATCAACCTGAAAGTTACATTCCACAAACAGACACTTACATAGAAAAAGATACTCAGATTAATGAAAAAATTGAAAAAATGAGACTAGAGGCAACTGCCATGCTGCTTTCAGGTGAGCCTACCATAATAGTTGCCACAGTATCATGCATTTACTCGCTTGGCTCGCCTCGAGACTGGGAAGAAATGTCAATTACTGTCTCACAAGGAGACAAAATTGAGCGTGCAAATTTAATAAAAAAACTAGTCAATGCGCGATATGAGCGCAATGAGATTGAGCTTGTGCCTGGCAATTTCCGTGTAAAAGGCGACACAGTCGACATAATACCTGCGTACTCTGATGATATAGTTAGAATCTCCTTATTTGGCGACGAGATAGAAAAAATATCAATTTGTGATCCTATAACACTAAAAGAAAAACGAAAGACTTCAACTATCAAAATATTTCCTGCAAAACACTATCTTGTTGCAAAAGATGTTAGAGAAAAAGCAGTAGCATCAATCAAAGGTGAGCTAAAGCAGCGACTGCCTCAGCTAAACGAGCTTGAACGACAAAGACTAGAGATGAGAACAAAATTTGATCTTGAAATGATTGAAGAGCTTGGATATTGTTCTGGCATTGAAAATTATTCAAGACATTTTGATGGAAGAAAGCCTGGCGAAAAAGCATTTTGTCTTCTTGATTTTTTTGGAAAGGACTTTTTGCTTGTAATTGATGAATCACATGTCACACTCCCACAGCTTCATGGAATGTACAAGGGAGACCATTCACGAAAAAGAGAGCTTATAGACTATGGGTTTAGGCTGCCAAGTGCATATGATAACAGACCACTAAAATTTGAAGAGTTTGAAGGATACATAAAAAATTGCATTTTTGTTTCTGCAACTCCATCTGAATATGAAAGAAAAAAGTCATTTCATATTGCAGAGCAGCTTGTCAGACCAACAGGACTTGTAGACCCAATAGTTGAGACAAGGCCAACAAAAAATCAGATGGATGACTTGATTGTTGAGATTAAAAAAAGAGCTGAAAAAAACCAGCGAGTGTTAGTAACAACACTAACAAAACGAATGGCAGAAGATTTAGCAGAATATCTATCAAAAAAACAGATCAGGGTTCGCTATCTACACTCAGAGATTGAAGGCCTGCAACGTACAGAACTAATCAGACAGCTAAGACTTGGCGAGTTTGATGTTCTTGTTGGAATAAACCTCTTAAGAGAAGGCCTTGACATACCAGAAGTCTCATTTGTAGCCATACTAGACGCTGACAAAGAGGGATTTCTTCGCAATACAACGAGCCTAATTCAGACATTTGGCAGGGCAGCACGAAATGTCGAAGGTGCTGTAATCATGTATGCAGACATTATGACCCAATCAATGAAGACGGCAATCTCTGAGACAAATAGACGTAGAAAAAAACAGCTAGAGTATAACAAAGAGCGAAACATCACACCAAAAACTATCATAAAATCAATTCCTGCACAAGTTGCAACACTTGATGATATAAAACACAAGTCAGGCCATGACCTTGTAAAGGAAATGATTGAGACTGAAGCTGAGATGAAAAAGTTTGCAGAGAACTTGGATTTTGAGCAAGCAATTGAGTGTAGGGAGAGAATAAGGCGGGTGCAAAAGGAGTTAGAAAAGAAAAATGAACGCTAAATTAAAAATTCGTGGAGCAAGACACCACAATCTAAAAAATATTGATCTCGATATCCCAAAAAACAATCTTGTAGTAATTAGCGGTTTATCTGGCTCTGGCAAGTCAACGCTTGCCTTTGATACAATTTATGCAGAAGGACAAAGGCGTTATGTAGAGTCATTGTCTGCATATGCAAGACAATTTTTGGAAATGATGGATAAGCCTGATGTTGATTCAATTGAAGGATTATCTCCTGCAATATCAATCCAGCAAAAAACAACAAGCAAAAATCCACGCTCAACTGTTGGCACTACAACTGAGATCTATGATTATCTAAGACTGCTTTATGCAAGAATTGGAATTCCCTACTGTACAAACTGTGGACGCAAAATCTCAAACCAGTCAGTTGAATCAATTTGTGATTCTATCTTACGTGATTTTGACGGAAAGAAGATTCTTGTTTTAGCACCTATAATACAACGAAAAAAAGGAACGTATGAAAAACTCTTTGAGCAGATAAAAAAAGACGGATACTCTAGGGTTCGTTTAGATGGACAAATAACACAGATTGATGAAACACCGACACTTGATAGACAAAAGTGGCACAATATCGAAATTGTCGTAGATAGAATCAGTGTTACAAAATCTGAAAAAAGCAGGCTTTTTGAGGCAATCCAGACTGCAATCAAGGCTGCAAAAGGCTCTGTTCTAGTCTCAGATGAGAGCCAAGACAAGATGTTTTCTCAAAATAATGCATGCCCATATTGTGGTATTACAATAGGTGAGCTTGAGCCTAGAACGTTTTCGTTTAACTCGCCTTTTGGCTCCTGCAAGGCCTGCAATGGCCTTGGCGTCAAAATGGAGTTTGACCCTGATTTAGTAATACCTGACAAGTCAAAATCAATACTTGATGGGGCCATAGTTCCATGGAGCGGCAGATTTTCCTCATTTAGAAAGCAAGCACTGAAACATGTTGGAAAAGAGTTTGGGTTTAATCTAATGACTCCAATTAACAATCTTACACCAAAACAGCTCAAAGTAATTCTTTATGGAACAGACCAGAGGATTCGCTTTAGATACGAATCAAAGTCAAGTGACTCGTCTTGGGAATATACGGATGTGTTTGAAGGAGTGCTAGATAATTTGCAACGAGTCTTTATGGGAACAGATTCTGAGGCAAAAAGAGAATGGCTAAAACAGTTTATGCGTGATACGCCATGTAATGGCTGTAACGGAAAAAAGCTAAAGCCTGAAGCTCTTGCTGTCAAGATAAATTCAATGAACATAATGGATGTTTGTGATCTATCAATTGACGCGTGCTATGAATTCTTTAACAAACTAAAGCTAACAGAGACAGAACAGTATATCGCACGAGACGTTCTAAAGGAAATAAAGGAACGACTAGAGTTTCTAAAAAATGTTGGATTAAATTATCTTACATTAAATCGTCTGAGCTCAACTTTGTCTGGTGGAGAGTCACAACGAATACGTCTTGCAACACAAATTGGCTCAAACCTCACAGGAGTTCTGTATGTACTTGATGAGCCAACAATTGGATTGCACCAAAGAGATAACCAGCGACTGATAAAAACACTGACAAAGCTTCGGGATTTAGGAAATACAGTAATTGTTGTAGAACATGATGAAGAAGTCATTCGAAATTCTGACTGGATTGTTGACCTAGGACCTGGTGCAGGGGTGCATGGAGGGAATGTAGTATTTGAAGGAACTATAGATCAAATCCTAAATGGCCATAAATCAATTACAGGTACTTATCTAAAAGATAAATCACTCATAAAACTTGAAAACAAAAAACGGATGCAAAAAGGCAAACTGGTTGTAAGAGGGGCTTCTGAAAACAACCTAAAAAACATCGATGTAGAATTTCCACTAGGGCTTTTTATCACAATTACCGGAGTTTCAGGCTCTGGCAAATCCACTCTGACAAATGAAATTCTGCTAAAGACACTCTCTGCTCACTTTTACAAGTCAAATGAGCGCCCAGGAAAGCATGGTAAAATCGAAGGAATTGAGAACATCGACAAAGTCATAGCCATTGACCAATCCCCCATAGGAAGGACTCCACGCTCAAATCCTGCTACCTATATTGGCGCATTTACACCCATCCGCGAACTATACGCAAATACAGAAACCTCAAAGGAGCGAGGATATGCCCCAGGCCAGTTTTCATTTAACGTACAAGATGGACGTTGTTTTGCATGTGAGGGCGACGGTGTAAAAAAAATCGAGATGCAGTTTCTATCAGATGTTTATGTTAGATGTGATGAGTGTAAGGGAAAAAGATACAATTCTGAAACACTTTCTGTGTTATACAAGGGAAAAAACATTGCCGATGTTTTAGAGATGACAGCGTATGAGGCTTTGCAGTTTTTTGAAAACATTCCTGCGATAAAACGAAAGCTGCAGACAGTTTTTGATGTTGGTTTAGGATACATAAAACTTGGTCAATCATCAACTACACTATCTGGGGGGGAAGCTCAGAGAGTAAAGCTTGCATCAGAGTTGTCTAAGAAAGGAACTGGAAAAACATTGTATATCTTAGATGAACCAACAACAGGACTTCACTTTGCAGATGTTCAAAAATTACTTGATGTGTTAAACAGACTAGTAAACCTTGGAAATACTGTAATTGTAATTGAGCACAACTTGGATGTGATAAAAAATTCTGATTGGATTATTGATCTAGGACCAGAGGGAGGTGATAGTGGAGGGCAAGTTGTTGCCACAGGAACACCAGAACAAATTGCAAATAATCCAAAAAGCTACACAGGACAGCATCTCAAAAAGTTTATGAAAAGATGACTGTCGATATTTCTAAAATAAACATACCAAGTCAGCCTGGAATCTATTTGATGAAAGATGATGCTGGAAAGATAATCTATATTGGAAAGGCAAAAAATCTCAAAAACCGTGTAAGATCATATTTTTTAAAAAATCAAAACTATAAAACACAGAAACTAGTTGAAAACATTTCAGATATTGAATTTGTCTTGACAGATAATGAGCGAGAGGCATTTTTGCTTGAGGCAAATATGATAAAGCGATACAGACCAATTTTTAATATCGAATTAAAAGACCAGCAACGATACACCTATCTTAGAATTACAGATGAGAAATATCCACGACTTTTGGTTACACGGCGTACAAGAACTGGCAAGTTTTTAGGCTCAGGCAGGATATTTGGGCCATTCACACAAGGTAGCTCAAAATTACTCACGATTGGCTCTTTGCGAAAGACCTTCAAGATACGAATTTGCAAGACGCTTCCAAAAAAGGCCTGCCTTGAGTACCACCTTGGAAACTGCGAAGCCCCATGTGAGTTCAAAGAAGCTCAAGAAAGATACACTGGACATGTTTCGAATTTGGAATCAATTCTAAAGGGAAAACAAAAGATGAAAGATTTTGCTGAAAAGCTAAAACAAGAGATGAAAAAAGCATCTGACTTGCTTCAGTTTGAGCAAGCACGCGAAATTAGAGACACTTTGCAAAGACTAGGCAATCTACAAACAAGACAAAAAATGGAATTTGTTCAAAACTCTGATGAGGAATTCTTTGGAGTAAAAATACAAAATCAAATTGTACAGATCATGACGTTTAGAAAAATAAATGGCGTGATTAGAGACAGCGACAAGTTTTCTTTTGACCTAGTTGGTGATAACTCGTTTTCTAACTTTTTGTTCCAATATTATACGACACACAAAATTCCAAAAACAATTGTGGCAAGCCAGATCCCAGAAAGAAAAGAACTCTTAGAATCAATGCTTTCTGAAAACGCGGGGTATTCAGTAGAGATTGTTGTGCCAAAAAAAGGCAAAAGAAAAGAGATGATTGATTTGATAATGAAAAACTTGGAACTAATTGAGACAAAGGGTGCAGAGCCTGGTCTTGTTGAGCTAAAAGAGCAGCTTGGCCTATCAGAAATTCCAAAAGTAATAGAGTGTTTTGATATATCAAATCATGGAGAAGTGTTTGCAGTTGGTGCGATGTCAAGATTTGTAGACGGTAGGCCAGACACATCAGGATATAGGAAATTCAAGATAAAAACGGTAAAAGGAAGAGATGATTTTGCAATGATTGGCGAGATAATAAAGCGTAGATATCACAGATTGTCTGAAGAAAAACAACAGTTTCCAGACTTGATTGTAATAGATGGTGGAAAAGGCCAGCTCAATTCTGCCTTAAAATCACTACAAGCAGTTAGTGCTATCATCCCCTGTATTTCGCTAGCA
>JACOWO010000055.1 GCA_016176745.1 Nitrosopumilales archaeon | reverse complement strand
ACTAGACAAGAACCTATATCGATTAAAATAATTTTATAATTACTTTTTATCAGAATCTAAATTTGCTTGTCCAATTTTTGATGAAATAATTTCTCTTAACTCTACATCTGTTTTGTTGGCAAAGTTAATTCCTAATGATTTTGCAATCATTTCAAGCTTTTGTCGTTCGTTTTGTACAGGACCGTTTATCTCAATATTTGTGTTTGACAAATCTTTAATGTTATTTTGAAATTGATTTTTTGTCTTGTTGTATTCGCCAACAGCTCGACCAATTTTTTTTGCAACATCAGGAAGTCTGTTTGTACCTAACAAAACAACTAGTGCTACAAAGATGATAATTATCCATTCGCTGCCCATGATATTAAGAGCGTAATCCATCACTGAATCAAATATCTCAGATTAAAATTAAAGATTTGGATTCCACTGTACCTTGAGTTTTCGTTTCTTTGCAAGGATTATTCCTGTAATGGCAATACCAATCACAAAAAAGGCAAAGTACGGTGCATCAGTACCAAGAAAATGAGATACTATTCCAGCAAATAATGGTCCTACAGCCCATCCTATCCCGAAGGTTGCCTCATATGCGCCAATTAGTCCACCAGAAAACTTTTTCTGAACTTTACGCATGATAATCTCAAAAGTTAGTGGGAAGTAGATGGTATAACCAAAACCTAGTATCAACATGGCTATTGTAAAGCCTTCAAACGTAAATGAGTAAAAGGCAACAAGCATTCCAAGCGCGATAGAAAGTATTGTGGCAACTAGGCTGTAAAAAATTCTTTTTTCTAATGGTCCAATAAACACAAGAGTCACAAGCCTTGATATCCCAAAGATAAAGAACAAAAGCTCGATTCCTGATTCTGAAATTGATCTATCGTTCATAAAGGCAGGATAAATGGTAAGAAAAGTACCAAAGGAAGCACTGCAAAATATCAAAATCATAATTATTAGTGGAAATTGAGCCATTTGCTTTACAGATCCAATCGAAAGCGTAGCGTTCTGCGTTGTTTTTCCATATTTTGTTAAAAGCAAACTTGCTATGATGGCTACGGCGATAGTATAGGTTGCATACTGAAACAGGATGCGGTATGTGACATCAAGATTTTCAAGTAAAAATGTGCCAATCAATGGACCAATCATTAGGCCTCCTACAAAAAATCCCATAAACCGAGCTATTGATTTTACACGGCGCTCAGGTGTTTCTACATGTGCAATTATTCTTTCACATGGTGGCCAAAAAAACGCATGGGCTAATCCCGTCATAGCTCTAAAGGCCGCTACTTCTGGAACTGATTGAGAAATTGACAGTAAATAGATTGATGCAGTGTTAATTGCTATTCCTGCAGACAATAACAAACCATTGTTGAATCTATCAAGTAAGATTCCTACAACAAGTGGAATAAACATGTATGGCAGAAAATTCGTCAGACCGATAATTCCTAATTCAAAATATGATGCACCAATTGCCTCCTTTGCAAAAACAGGAACTATTGGATTATGCATTCCATAGGATAACCCTACCAATAATGCGGTGACATAAACTAAGACAAGTGGGCGTTTCATATCATTTGTAAGCTGCAACCATTATTGCTCCGCCCATAAGCTCTTTTTCAAACTCAACTTTTGAAAATTTTTCAAGAAGCATTTTTTCTAGCTTCTTATTTTGTGGCCAGAGCTTGTATGTTCCATATAATGTAGCAAATTTTAAGCCTAGTTTGCCTCCTGCAATTAATGCTATAATTGGTAGTATTAATTTCAGATAAAATGAAACACCAGCTCGCACAACGGAATTATCTGGTTTTCCTAAATCAACAATAACAAATCGCCCTTCTTTTTTTAAAACTCTGTGGATTTCAGAAATCGCAGTTTTAAGACTAATTGCATCTCTTAAAGAATAGCCACACAACACAGCATCAAATTTTTCATTTTGAAATGGAATGTGCTCAAACACACCACATGATAAATTAGGTTTTTTATCAAAAAACTTGCTAGTATTTTTTAGCATTGGAATTAGTGGATCATATAATGTGATGATAATATTGTCGCCAGCTACTTGCATTGCAGTTTTTGACATATTTCCAAATCCTGAACCTGCATCAAGTACTGAATCTCCACTCTTTACTCTGTTTTGAATTCCTCTTAGACGATGTTCTTTGTCTTTTCCAAGTGAAATATACGAATTGACCTTGTCATAGACTGGGATTATTTCACGTAAAACATCTAGAACTTCGTTCCAGTAACCGCCTAAACCCACACGAGGACTAGATTTGGCCGATATTATATTTGGTAGTAGGAATTAGACGAACAAAATAGGCAATCTTTAGTTGGTAAACTTTTGTTTTGATACCTGGTAGTATTTCTCAAGATCAGCTTCAGATATTCGCTGTAAACTCTTTGCATCATGTTTTACTTCTGCCATCTTGATGTGTTTTATTCCTTCTTTTTGTTCACTTTTGAGATTTATTGCAGCAATTGCAAGTGCTGCAGCATCTCCTTGAGATATATCTGCTTTGTAATTTTTTTCTAAAAAGTTGGTAACATCTTCTGATCCTGCTCCTATTGCCACAGCAGCATATGATACATAGGTGCCACTTGGGTCGGTTACATAGATAGTGCCACCTTTTTCGTCAACACCAGCTATGATTAGTGCAACACCGTATGGTCGTACTCCTGAGTATTGTGTAAACTGGTGACACTGGTCGGCAAGATGTTTTGCAACCATTTCAACAGATACTGGTTCATCATAAGTAAGCTTGCTGCTCTGTGAAAAGAATCTAGCATTATCTACTTGTACACGTGCATCAGGGATATATCCAGCAGCAGCAACGCCAATATGCTCATCTACTTGGAAAATTTTCTGAGTCACCTCAGTTACTTGAAGTGTGCGTGGCTTTTCTTCTACTGCTATTATAACGCCATCTTTACTCTTGATTCCAATGGCAAGCGTTCCACGCTTTACAGTCTCTATTGCATATTCGACCTGATAGATTCTACCATCTGGAGAATACATGGTAGGCGTCATATCGTAGCCACGTGATGCCATCATTTCAAAGAAAATTCATTCATAGTTAATTTAAGGGTATTTAGTGCAAACACCAGCTATCAATATCAAGATCTGTGATTTTGAATTGATACTAATTTTGAACAGATTTTAAAATTTGATTATTGATTTCAAAAGCTAATTTTCCGGCATAAAAATTAAACAAACTTATATAATCTGAGAGGCATGATCTCGATCAACTTGATCAAAAACGATCCCTTTCTCAATGCTACAAAACAACTTGATGATGCATGTCAAATATTAAAAATAGACAAGGGTGTTCGCGATTACCTTGCACAACCAAACAAAGTACTTCGAATAAAAATTCCAGTAAAAATGGATAATGGAAAAATTAGAATTTTCACAGGATTTCGTAGTCAACATAACAACGACAGGGGTCCATACAAGGGTGGCATAAGATACTTTGATCCAGAAGGAGGAATAGAATACATGGAACGCGAGGTCATGGCACTGTCTTCGTGGATGACCTGGAAATGTGCAGTAGTTGACATACCACTTGGTGGTGGCAAGGGAGGCGTTTACATTAATCCTAAAAAAGAAAAACTAAGCGAAGATGAGCTTGAACGACTCACACGAAGATTTGCATTTATGATTTCTGAAATTATTGGACCACAAAAAGACATCCCGGCACCAGACGTTTACACGGGAGGTAGAGAGATGACGCAAATCATGGATACATTTGGCAAATTACATGGAATTACTAATCAACCCGGAGTCATTACTGGAAAACCCATCTCAATGGGCGGTTCGCTGGCAAGAAACGTTGCAACCGGACTAGGATGTGCATATTGTGTGAGAGAGGCAGCTAAAGTACTAAAGCTAAACCTCAAAGGAGCAAAGGTAGTTCTTCAAGGATTTGGAAACGCTGCTACATTTACAGGAGAATATCTTGAAAAAATGGGAGCCAAAGTAATTGCTGCAAGTGACTCTAAGGGATCAATCATTAACACAAATGGAATCAAGACAAGCAAACTAATCGAATACAAGGAAAAGAAAGGCTCTGTAGTTGGCTTTCCCGGAAGCAAAAAAGTAACAACAGAAGATCTGCTCACAACAAAATGTGACATTCTGGTGCCTGCCGCACTAGAAAATCAGATAACTGCAAATATCGCAAAGAATCTCAAATGTAAAATCATTGCAGAGGCTGCAAACGGCCCAACACTACCTGAGGCAGATCCAATAATTTACAAAAAGAAGATCATGGTTATTCCAGATATATTGGCAAACTCAGGGGGCGTCTGCATTTCCTATCTTGAATGGGTTCAAAATAACATGGGATACTATTGGAGCTTTGATGAGGTTGCAAAGAAAATGGAAGACCACATTACACGAGGCTTCAAAGATACCTATGCGCGTGCAAAGAAATACAACATTGACATGCGAAAGGCAGCTATGGTACTAGCTGTTGAACGTGTTGTTGAAGCATTTAACCAGCGTGGCCTTTGGCCTTAAAATTTTCTTTTTTATTCAACTGAAACTTGTTTATAGCAAGTTAACTGCTCAATAAATCTGATTTTTCCTTTTGTTATTGATACAAGACGCTTCTTAAAGGAAAGATCAACTCTTGTACGACGTTCTAGCTGTTCCATTATTCTTGATGTAAGATATTTTCCCTTGCGGTCACTATCCAGCAAAACTATTAGATGCTTGTATTGTACAGCAGAATCAACAAACTTTACCAGTCCTCCAAATTTGTGAAACTCGAGCACTTTTCCAGAAAAACCAAGGCCTTTAAGCGCATCTGCATCTCGTTTTCCTTCTACAATGACTGCGCTGTTGGCTTTTGAGTTAAGCGAGATTATAAAATTTTTAACATCAGAAATCTCTTGCTCTGAGAATTCCATGTTCATACGTATTAATTTGACATATTAAGAATTTTATCAGCAACTCAAATGGATTATGTCTTAGTTATACAAAACTCCTCAGCAGAAGGTCTAGGAAGCCTAGAGAGTCTTTTAGTAAATGATGGCTTTAGGCTACAAAATGTTTTTGCAAAAAAAGAGAAAATACCGCAAAACGATTACTCATTACTTGTTGTATTAGGCGCTCCAGAAAGCGCAAATGACAATTTAGATTATCTTAAAGACGAAATGATACTAATTCGAGAATTCGTAAAAAAAGAAAAACCTGTTCTTGGGATATGTCTTGGTTCACAACTAGTTGCAAAATCTTTTGGAGCACAAGTCTTTCGTGGAGCTAGAAAGGAAATTGGCTTTTACCATGATTTGCGTATAGAGAATAACTCAAAACTATTTTCAGGATTTGAAAACCCGTTTACAGTTTTTCATTGGCATGGAGATGCATTTTCTCTTCCACAAAACGCAACACGGCTTGTTTCATCAACAGATTATGTAAATCAGGCATTTCTATTAGGAACTGCCGTAGGGATTCAATTTCATATTGAGGTCACAAATGAAATGATAAATCTATGGCTGGATACATCGCAGGAATTAAGCAAAGCCAAACACATCAACCCAAATAAAATCAAACAAGAAATTTCTATAAATTTACCTAAAGTAAAAAAGAACATGGAAATTTTTTACAACAATTTCAAATCACAATTCCAACTTTGACCAAAGTTTAATATACTGAATTTGATTTTGTTCGATCGACTTATGAATTCTGTCAAAAAAATTTTTGATGAAACAATTAAAACGGATCATAAGGTCATAACTGAAGAAACCGCAAAATCAATTCTAAAAAGTTATGGAATAAAGGTCCCAGGATATGCTTTGGTTAATTCGGCAGATCAAGCAGCAAAGGCTGCAAAAAAACTAGGTTTTCCACTAGTCATGAAAGTTGTTTCGCCGCAAATTCTACATAAAACAGATGTTGGGGGTGTCAAGGTTGGTCTTGACAATGTAAACGATGTCAAAAAAACATTTAACGATATGTACAAACGTCTTTCAAAGAAAAAAGGCGTTCAGCTAAAAGGAATACTACTTGAAAAGATGGTTCCAAAAGGCACAGAACTTATCGTAGGCTTGCAAAATGATCCTCAATTTGGACCAGTAATAATGGTGGGAATAGGGGGAGTTCTTACCGAAGTTTTCCGCGACGTTGCATTTAGAATGTTGCCAATAACAACATCTGATGCAAAATCAATGTTAGATGAGCTAAAAGGCTCTAAAATGCTAAAAGGCTTCCGTGGAAGCGAACCAATTGACATTAACATGTTATCAAAAGCCCTTGTTCAAATTGGCAAGCTTGGTGTAGATAATGCATCACACTTTGACAGTATAGATTTCAATCCAATTGTAGTTTATCCAAAATCTTACGCTGTAGTTGACGCAAAAATAATACTAAGAAAAGAGATAAAAAAAGACGCCATCTCAAAAGCACAGCCAAACTCAAATCACATGGAAATGTTCTTTACACCTCAATCAGTTGCACTTGTTGGCGCATCAGCTACTCCAGGAAAGATAGGAAATTCGGTTCTTGATAGTTTAGCAAAACATGATTACAAGGGTAAAGTATTTCCAATAAATCCAAAACAAGAAGAAATTTTAGGAATCAAATGCTATCCATCAATATCTGCAATACCAGAAAAAGTGGATCTTGTTGTTGTATGCGTTGATTTATCCGTCACTCCGCCAATACTGGAAGAATGTGCAAAGAAAGGCATACACAGTGTAGTGATTGTATCGGGTGGAGGAAAAGAGCTTGGCGGCGAAAGAGCAGCATATGAGGCAGAAGTTAAACGATTATCAGAAAAATATGAAATCAGAATAATTGGTCCAAACTGTATTGGCATGTTTAATGCAGCAAACCGTCTTGACTGTGCGTTTCAGGGTCAAGCACGAATGGTTAGGGCAAAACTAGGGCCAGTAGCACTTTTGTCTCAAAGCGGTACTATGGGAATCAGCTTCTTAGAAACTGCAGATTCCTTTGGATTATCAAAGATGGTTAGCTATGGCAACAGGTCAGATGTAGACGAGGCATTGTTATTTGGAAGAGTGGAAGATCTGAGGCAGGAGCAAAGCAGGCAGCATCTCACACTGGCTCACTTGGAGGCTCTAATGCAATAATTATGGGGGCATTCAAGCAGGCAGGAATAATTTCAGTTGACAGCTATCAGGAACTTGCAGGCGTGACAAAAGCCCTTGCATGGCAACCTGCAGCAAAGGGAAATCGAGCTGCACTGTGCAGCAATGGGGCAGGACCTATGATTGGTGCAATTGATCACTTTGAAAGACTAGGCCTTTCACTTGCAAAAGTAACAGAAGACACAAGAAAGAAAATGGTTGAACACTTTCCACCAACATATGTTGTAGGAAAGGGTAATCCTGCTGATGTAACAGGTGGTGCAAACGCAGACGACTATAGGTTTACAATTCAATCTTTTATGGACGATCCAAACGTAGACATTATCATGCCGTGGTTTGTGTTTCAAGATGATCCATTAGAAGAAACAATAATTGATTATTTAGCAGAGTTTTCAAATCAAAGAAAGAAACCAGTTATTGTTGGTGGAAATGGTGGACCATACACACAAAAAATATCTGCACTAATTGAACAAAAAGGTGTACCAGTTTATGATGACATTAGAACATGGGCAGCTGTTGCGTCTGCTTTAGCACAATGGGGCAAAGTCAACAAGTCATAGACAACATTTAAAGTCCGGCAATTAATTTCGCAATTAATAATGTCTCTGGTTACAACATCAAAATCAGATGGAATTTGTATAATCAAAATCAACAGACCTGAAAAACTAAACGCGATGAACAGTGATGTTGCAAAAGAAATAATTTCAATCTTTGAAAAAACTGGAACAGATGATAGCGTTAAGGTAATAATTTTAACAGGTGAAGGAGATAGAGCATTTTCTGCTGGTGCAGATATTGAATACATGTCAAAAATCTCACCTGACGAATCAGTCGAATATGCAAAACTAGGCCAACTACTCACTGCAACAGTTGAAAACGTAAGACAGCCTACTATAGCAGCAGTAAATGGGTTTGCCTTAGGCGGTGGGTGTGAGCTTGCAATGTCATGTGATATTAGAATTGCATCTGATACAGCAAAGCTTGGACAGCCCGAAGTTACAATTGGAATCCCGCCTGGATGGGGAGGGACTCAACGACTCTTGAGAATAGTTGGAATAGCAAAAGCAAAGGAGCTTGTTTACACTGGAAAAATGATAAAAGCCGATGAGGCAAAAGAAATCGGACTAGTAAACCACGTCGTACCATTAGCATCGTTGATGGATGAAGCAATGAAAATGGCAAAAACAATTGCAGAAAATTCTGCAATGGGTGTGCAAATGTCAAAAACTGCAATTAACAAAGGACGAAACGCAGACTTGGATACAGGTCTTGGAGTTGAGCTTTTGGCATGGCGAAACTGTTTTACTCATTCTGATCGAGAGCAACGCATGACTGCATTTGTAAACAAATCAAAAAAGTAAGCTAGTCCTAACTTTCTTCTCGTTTTATTGAATTCCTACTATAATCAGTATGAAAAGCTTATTATAATTAGACGCGACATTTTTTTGTATGGCAACTGAACAAACAGAAAAACTAGTTACTGTCACTCCAAAGGCAGCTGAGAAAATAACAGAGTTCATGAAAGAAGAAGCAGAGCATCCAGAATACTTGAGAATTTACGTACAAGGCGGTGGATGTTCAGGTCTGTCTTATGGCATGGGCTTTGAAACAAAACCTGAAGATGACGATTTAGTAATTGAGGAAAGCGGAATAAAGTTGCTAATTGACAGCTATAGTCAAGATCACCTAAAAGGTGCAAACGTTGACTATATCGAAAGCCTCATGGGTTCTGGATTTAAAATAAACAATCCAAACGTTACAAAGAGCTGCTCATGTGGTCACTCATTTAGCACAGAATAAATAATCAATATTTTTTCCATTTTTAGAAAATTTATCATTAATGTATAATTAATCGAAATTTTATCAGATCTGAGTAAATTGATATGGTGAGGTACAAATTTTTGCGATACGCACTTATAGCCAATATATAAAAAATAAGTTAGTTGTTAATTGAAAGGATGATGATTATAGAATGCCCTCAAGTGGAATTGTCAAATATCACGTTAAGCTATCCTTTGAAGTTGACGGCCTCGTTGAACGAGCCGACATAATAGGAGCTATATTCGGTCAGACCGAAGGACTCTTGGGTCCTGAGATGAATCTGAATGAACTTCAGAGAGTCTCAAAGGTTGGT
>JACOWO010000162.1 GCA_016176745.1 Nitrosopumilales archaeon | reverse complement strand
GAAAGTTTTGGAAAAAACTCATCAGATTTTGTAATCAAGTGCAAAAAACCAAATGTGTGTTTTCTTTTTTCTGATACTGATTCTAGTGCGTCTCTAAAGTATGTTGCAGTAAGTGGATCTATGTATAGTTTTGAAACCTTTTGTCCAAACTCTGTTGCAACAAACCTGTCACTTTTTTCAATGATCAAACTTTCAGTTAAAAGGAATTTCAAAGCTAGTGTTATTGCAAATTTTATCGATGATTTGCTTGATTGTAGTCCTCCTAATGTCTGCAAAAAGAAATTGATGATTTCGTCATTTTGTATTCCAGGAGTTGTAACAATCAGACTAAGAACATGTGTCCTGATTGCTTTGTCATCAGTTATCTTTGATTCAATTGGTTCTGGTTCTCCTTTGATATAATAGTCTAGTAGCTCATTGCTGTTTGCGTTTCCAACTATTATTGATTCTCCATATTCATCATACTGTGGTCTTCCTGCTCTTCCACAGAGTTGTTTGTATTCTAAAACACTAATCGGTTTGTTTGTTCCATAACGTGCATCGTATCTGTTTATGTTCGAAATAACTACACGTCTTGCAGGTAGGTTTACACCTGCTGCAAGAGTAGGGGTTGAGGCAAGAAGTTTGATTCTGCCGTTTCGAAATTCTTCTTCTATTGTTTCTCTACAGTTTTGATTTAGTCCAGCATGATGAAAGGCTACTCCTTTTTTTACAAGTTTTGCAAGCGTCTTGACAAGCTCTGTGTGTTCGTTATCTGAAAGAATTTTCTCTGAAATTTTTTCAAGCTCCACAATTTCTGAATCTTTTAGATATTTTACTATGGCCTCTGCGGCCTTTGTTGCAAGTGAGGCAGAACGTGTTCTTGTTTCTGCAAAAAGTAATGATTGACCACCGTCTTTTACGGATTCTACTCCTAAATCAACTGGTGGGCCTCTTATGCTTGATTCTATCTCAAAATATCGTCCGTCATGCATAGTAACGCTACCATGGTCATAAACTCCTTCAGTAAGAGGCACGGGTCGCCAATTCGTGGTAACTGCTTCACAGCCTAGCCATTTTGATAGTTCATCTACATTTGTTATTGTGGCACTAAGGGCAATTATCTGTGGTTTTGACTCTAAAAGCTTCAGTTTTGTTAGAATCATCTCAAGGGTTGGGCCTCTGTCTGCATCACCAATAAGATGTACCTCATCAGCCACAACAAGTCCTATGTCATTTATCCAATCTGCACCATGACGTATGATAGAATCCATTTTTTCATTTGTTAAAATCAATACATCATTTTTTGCAAGTGATGAATCAGTAGAATCGTAATCTCCAGTTGAGATTTGAATTTTGATTTTTTTCCCGATATCTAATGGCTCTAGTTTCTTAAACTCGGAGAACTTTTCAGCTGCAAGTGCTCTTAGTGGTGTAAGATATACTACTTTTCCAGAATTTGAGGTAAGATAATGAATTATTGCAAGAGTTGCAATGAGTGTTTTTCCACTAGCAGTAGGTGATGAAACAAGAAGATTTTTTCCATCCAATAGTCCTGCTTTAACACTGTCTTCTTGTGGAGGAAAAAGATTCGAATATCCTTGTTGAGAAAGAAAATCGATTGCTTGTTTTGGAAGTTGTAGCTCAGATATCTTCATACCCGGTTATAATGACCGGGTTTTGATTCATAAATAGATGCCTCACGGAGCATACGTTTGAGATAGCTTCTTGCTTCATCTTCTGTGAATTTGCCTGACTTTACAAGCTCTTTTATGAA
>JACOWO010000161.1 GCA_016176745.1 Nitrosopumilales archaeon | reverse complement strand
GGTTTATCTGCAACAATAGGCAATATTGAAGAAACGGCAAAGTTTGTAGTAGGAACAAAAAGGAAATGTAAAATCGTCAAAGACACATCAATTAGAAAGTATGATGTGGAAATAAAATACATAGATGGAACAATTTCTGATGTTGCGGATTCAATTATTGAATATATTACAAAACTAGATCTAAATTCACCAGTACTCTTATTTACAAATACACGAGGAGAAGCAGAATTTCTTGCTTCAATTTTAAAAGAAAAATCTACAATAAACATTGAATTACACCATGGTTCTCTCTCTCGTCAAGTAAGAGAAGAAACTGAAAGTATTCTAAGAGAAGGAAAACAAAGTATCGTGATATGTACCTCTTCTCTTGAATTAGGATTGGATATAGGATCAGTTGAATTAGTAGTACATTATGGTTCTCCACGACAGGTATCAAAACTAATACAAAGAATTGGTCGAAGCAGACACAACAAAGACTCTTCTGCTAAAGGTCTAATCATAACTAATAATGCAGATGATGAATTTGAAGCAAATTCTATTCTTGAGAGAGTTAAAGAAGGTTCTATAGAAGAACAAAAAATCCACGAAGGTTCACTTGACGTACTTGCTCATCATTTAGTTGGTTTGGCTATACAAATAGGCAAAGTTCCAGTAGATCTTGCCTTTAGAACTTTTACCAACGCTTACCCATTTAGAAACCTGACAATTGATAGTTTTTTCAAAGTATTAGAATTGCTTGACTCTAATTATTTATTATTCTTTGATCGAGAAAAAATGCTTTTTTGGACAAAAGGACGTGCATTTAGGTATTATTTTGAAAACCTTTCAACAATACCTGATATTCTCAAATTCAAAGTATTGGATGTTATAGGCAAGAAGATTATAGGTTCGCTTGATCAAAGGTTTGTAGGAGATTACGGCGACGCAGGCAATGTCTTTGTTCTAAGAGGTACACAATGGCGCATTCTTAACGTTGATGAAAAATCACTTACAATAAACGTAGAACCGGTTCATTCAGGTGGAATAACAGTACCATATTGGGAAGGGGAAAACATCCCAGTTGATTATAAAACTGCTAGAAAAGTAGGTCTATTTAGGACAAAAGTAAAGCATGGTTTAATCTCGCTTTTAAACAAAACAATAACAACTCTTAATTTTGATTCAATTCCAGATGAAAAAACAATCGTTATAGAATCTGTTAGGAGTCAAAGCATTCTAGTATTGCACGCATGTTTTGGAACTAAAATTAATGCTACATTAGCAACACTGCTATCTTCGATGTTGTCAGCTAAATTAGGATTTATGGTAGAATCAAGATCTGACGCATATAGGATAGTATTATCTTCAAAAGCTAAAATTTCCGAAAAAAGTCTAATTGATGTCTTAAAAGATCAGTATGATCTTGATGCGATCGTTACTGCATCACTTGGTGGTACTCACAACGTAAACTGGAAAACATGGTGTGTTGCAAAAAAATTTGGCACAGTTGGCAGAGATGCCATTTACGATAGAAAATCAGCCAGATTTCTTTATGAGCGATACTCTAGTACTCCACTTGTATCAGAAGCACTTCGTGAATTATTTCATGATAAATATGATCTAGAAAGTACAAAAAAAATCTTGGAAAAAATACGAAATAATGAAATTCAGATAAAATGGCACACTGTTGATACATTTTCCAAACTTGCCGAACCTATATTGGATCATACTACAAAGTATTATTCTTCGCCATCAAACATCAATAAAGGAATTCTTGAAT
>JACOWO010000183.1 GCA_016176745.1 Nitrosopumilales archaeon | reverse complement strand
GAACAAATTGGCCGAAATTGATAAAATAGGCCCAACACTTGCAGAGAACATAAAATCTCAGCTACGAAAGGAAAGTTAATTGGAAAATCAAATCATATCCGCAGTACTTGTCTCTATCGTGGCATTTTTTACTGTATTTGCAATAACTCCATTTCTAATAAAATTCTTAGAAAAAAGAAACCTTGTGGTAAAAGACTATAACAGAAAAGGAGGAGCAATGGTTGCAAGACCTGGAGGAATTTCCATCATAATAGGAGTTATAGCATCAGAGCTTGTACTTTATGCATTCTTTCCATCGATTCATATTTTAGCTATTGTGATAACATCATCACTTGCATTTTGTGTTGGAATAGTTGATGACAGACGAGTTATGGGCGGATGGTTTAAACCTGTAGCACTTGCGTTTTGTGCAATACCAATTCTTTTGCTTGGTGCTTACGATCCAGACTTGGCATTTCCACTATTTGGTTCTGTAAAAATTCCAGTTTTGTACATTGGTCTTGTGATTTTTATGATTCCAATTACAGGGAATACAATAAACTCAATTGATGTTTTAAATGGAATTGCAAGTGGTTTTACGTCAATTGCAAGCTTTGCACTAAGCGCCGCATTGTTTGTAATGCAAAATTACGAAATTGCAATTGCAAGTCTAGCACTTGGCTTTGTCTCACTTTCATTTTACAAATATCACAAGTTTCCAAGCAGAATTTTTCCTGGAGACTCAGGCGTACTAGTTTTTGGTGCAACTTATGGAACAATTGCAATTGTAGGTCATGTGGAAGTAATTGCAGCAGTAGCACTTCTTCCTGCAATAATGAACTCATTTTTGTTTTTAAGCAGCATGAAAAAAATCGTAGAGCACAGGCAGATAACGAATCCAACTTTTCTTTTAGATGATTACAAGCTTGGAGCCACGCATGATAAGGATGCACCAACCACTATTGTTAGATTGATTGTTGCAGGAAAATCATTGACTGAAAAGGAAATCGGATTTGTAATATTCAGACTAGCGATTTTTTCTGGAATCTTGGCTGTAATTACTGCTTTTTTGATGAGTGTGCGAATATGATAGCAAGGCCAGTTTATGCATTTGTGTTTGCAATGTGGATATTGATCCTAGCTGGCGGTGGTCTTATAGTCACAATACTAGGACCGTTTTCTTTTGGTGGATCTGTTGATTTAGATCCAATACTAAACTCTGGTATCAAGGTTGCAATTGCACTTTTGCTTGTTACCATCTGGATCTTTACTTTGTCAACGATAAAGAACTGGATATTTAAAAAACAGCTTAAATCTTAGATGTTTTCCACATTTTCTGTTTTTTGTTGTATTCATCTCGCAAATATCTTTTCTTTGCAGGAACACCTAAAACCACAACACCAGCTGGTACATCTTTTGTAACTACTGCACCCATACCAACAACTCTATTTTTTCCAATTGTAACTCCGGCCTTTATGACTACACGTGAACCAATAATTGCGCCATCCTTGATTGTAACTCCAACTAGTTTCTGACTTGGTGGATAAGGATCGTTTGTTAGAGTTGCAGCAGGACCGATAAAGACATTTTTTCCAATTCTTGATTTTGGAGGAATGTAGACCATTCCCTCAATCATAGAATTTGCTCCAATTTTTACATCATAGTCAATATGAGCAAGAGATCCAATTTTGACATTATCCCCAATTACAGTTTTGTCGCCAACGTATGTAAAGTGCCAAATCTTTACATTTTTTCCAATTTTTGCCTTCTTTGATACAAAATTAGTGACCAAAAGATAT
>JACOWO010000054.1 GCA_016176745.1 Nitrosopumilales archaeon | reverse complement strand
TTTGTTCTGCTTCAAACAAAATTTGTTCAGTTTCTGTTCTTGGCTTTTTCTGCTCAAGCTCTTTAGCTACAATCTCTTCTGCAATTTCTTCAGTTATGATAATTTCTTTTTCCTCTTCTTCCTCTTCTTTTTCTACTTTTGGTGCAACCTTCTTTTGTTTTATTGTTGCCACGTCTCTTAGCTCAAATTCTGGCACAACTTTGTCTTTTCTTGCAATTCTGATTCGTATACCAATTAGTCCCATAGGGGTTTCTACATGTGCAATGTCTTCATTTACTATAACTTCGGCGTGATGACCTGCACGTGGAAGAATTCCAGCCGTATGTTTTTCAAAAGATGACCTGTCGCCTCGAAGTTTGCCTGAACATGTGATTTGAACACCCATTGCGCCATTTTCCATTATTTGTTTTAGTGTCCACATCGTAGCCCGTCTAAACGCAGTACCTCGTTCAATGTGTGAGGCCAATCTATTGCACATTACACTTGAAGAAAGCTCAGGATGTTCGATTTCAACAACTGACAGTTGCGGATTTTTTAGGCCAAAGTCCTTTGCTAAAATTTCAGTAAGTTCACGTATTCCACTTCCTTTTCTTCCAATAACAATTCCAGGTCTTGTAACATGTAGTGCAACTCTGGTTCCTGTTGGGGTTTTTGAAATATCAACGCCAGCATATCCTGCGTCTTTTATTTTCTTTCGCAGATAATCATTTAGTAACATCATGTTATAGTTGTCTTTTAGTACGTTTTTTGTTGATGACATGACTATACCTCTTGTGCAACCAACTCAACATGTGTTAGAGTATTGTTTTTTGGAGTTGCCCTTCCCATAGCTCGTGAGATAAAGCGTTTGACTATTACGCCTTTGTGGACTGTGGCGTTTATAATTTTTAGTCTGTCCAAGTCCATTCCTTTGTATTCTGCGTTTGACTCTAGATTATCAAGTAGTTTTACAAATTCTGTTGCTGCCTTTTGTGGATACCTTCCTGCCATGACACCTGGGTCTGACTTGTGGCCCACCTGTTTTTTGTATCGTCTAAATGGTACTGCGTTTTGAAATGATATAACGCCATTTAGAAAATCGCGAGCCCTTTCAATTGACATTCCCTTTATTGCAACTGCGATTTCTCGTGCATGTTTATGTGATATTTCTTTTTCTCTCAAGGAAGCACGGACATGTTTTGTGCTATCAAATTTTGCAAATGCATAATCGAATTGGCCCATACAATCACTTTAGTGGCACATACAGACTTGACCTTGATGCGCCAACGCCGGGTGCACCATGAGATACTCTTTTGTTTGTCATAACATATTCGCCCAGATAATGACCAATCATTTCTGGAATTATGGTAACAGGAACAAAATCCTTTCCTGAAAAAGTATTAACAGTCACGCCAACCATGTAAGGCAAGACAATCAGATCACGTAGATGTGTTTTGATTGGAGTTTTTAGTTTTCCTGCCTTTGCAAGCTTGATTTCTTCAATTAATTTTCGCTTTCCATCAGTAATTCCGCGTGTGAGTGATCTTCGCTGTCTTGAGGAGAACAGCAAAAATAGTTTTTCAAGTGACATGCCTTGAAGCGCTTCTAATGGGACTCCGCGATACTCAAATTGCTTTACCATTTTTTATCACCAATTTGTAAAAAATCACGCTTGACCATATTATAGCATTCCTATTTTTGTTGCCAAGTCACGCGCCTTTTCTGTTGATTCAAATTTAACAAAGGCCTTTTTTCCGTAAACCGTTTTTGCGGTGTTAATATCTACTGCTTTTTCATTGTATAATGTTGTTACTGCTTCTGCAATCTTTGATTTTGATGCAAAGTTGTTTACAATAAAGCAGATTTTTTGCTCGCTTTCAACTAGCGCAAATGTCCTTTCTGTGACATATGGTCTCAGTATTATTTTTGTTGCCTCGTCTGTATTCATCTAACATTCACCATTAATTCCAGATGAGTTGACTTGATCTTTGCAATCTCATCTATTGCACTCTTTGAATATACAGTAAGCCTGATTGAGTGAGATCCTGGTGCCAAGTCCAAAACACTAAGGCGGTTTGCAGCTACTACATTAACCCCAGAAAAAGAGCCGCATGCTTTTGCAAGTTTTTCAGGATTTTTTGTAACAAAGAGTATACTTTTTCCAATCTTTGTTTTTCTTCCACGCAACGCAGATTTTCCTGTGCGAGCCTTTCTTGTACTAAGCCTTTCAATATCTTGTGACAACTTTAGAGAATCAAGAATTTTTTTCATCTCTTTTGCAGTAGATACAGATTCTATATCATCAGAGACAACAATTGGAAACGATTCAATTCCATTTACTTTGTGGCCACGTATCTCTACTAGTTCTTTTGATGCAGTAGCGGCAATTGCAGAGCATAACGCAAGTGTGTTTTCTTTTTTGTTTAGTTTTTTGTAGATCACTCTTTCTACAATTGGTGGATGTGCCTGCCTTCCTCCTCGAGTTGAAGCAACCCCTCCGGCCTGTCCTTGTCTTCCGCCGCCACCACCACGCATTCTTGCAATTCTTGCCTGCCCATGGCCTGTTGGAGGATCATTTGACATTGCAACAACATCCATACCAGCAGTAGGATGTCTTCCCTGTCTTTGGTATCTGTGTGAGTCAAGATTTACGTAAGCCTTGTGAATTAGATCTTTTCTAAACGGCGTAAAAAATACTGGCGGCAGCTCGATTTCAGATTCTTTAGAACCTACAAGTGACAGAGTATGAGCTTTCATACAACAACCTCAAGAATGTTTGGCTTGAGAATCTTTGATGGAATTTTTCTTATCTGTGATCTAAATTTAACCAATCTATTGTAGGTGCCAGGAACCGATCCCTTTACTATTACATAATCGCCATTCACTGTTCCAAAATGTTTGAACCCACCAGATGGATTGATTTTAAATTCGCTTTTTTCTGTGTTGCCCATTATCATAATTCTTTTGTTGTACTCGACTCTTTGATGGAACCCCCGCTGGCCTCCACGTGGAACTGTATACATTATGTTTGAAGGAGAAATTGGTCCAAGTGAGCCTAGCGCTCTGACACTTTTTCTTGATTTGTGCTGTTTTCTTTTTACTCCATATCTTGTAATTGGACCTTCCCAACCTTTGCCTTTTGTTATTGCAGCAACATCAACCATTACACCTGTTTCAAAAACTTGATCAATTTTTACTTCTTTTCCTAAAAGATCTTTTACATACGCAAATTGTTTTTCAACTGTACCGCCCTTTACTGCCACCTCAAAAACAAATGGCTTTTTTTGCTCACGCCCTGCAGCCTGTGGCGAGATTGCAACAAGTGCAAAAATTTCTTCGATTCTATGCAGCGATTTTTCTGCCTTTGCTATGTTTTCATCACTTGGTTTTGCAGTAAAAAGTCTTGAAACATACTTTGGCAAGTCTTTTGCATAAACATCAAATGCTGCATGCAGGCCATCATTATTTTTTGAGTATCCACGCATTCCAATTACAACAATTGGAGGTGTTGCAACTACTGTTGCAAGTGAGACAAGCTGCTTTCCAAAGTTTGGAGTTTTTTCACGATCATCAATGCTGACAACTTGGATACAACCTGCCTTGAATCCTGCATAAGCTAAAAGTTTTGGTTCTTGCAAAGTCGTTTTTGGCCAAGTGCGAATACGTGCTTCCATGCTTTTAGCACGTCCTCTAGGAAGGTATGCAAGGCTACCACGACGTGGTTGGCTATGTTTTCTATGACCCATAGATAAACGAAAAAAGTCGCAAACCCCATTATATACGTACTAAAATTTTGAAACAAAAAATCGGTTTTTTGTAAAAAATCTTACGGCTGCAAAATATCATTAATTGAGAAAAATATTGTTATTGCTCCGATCATAACACCAGCTGTTCCAAGTGCAATTGCCAAAATTAGAAATTTTTTTTGTTTTCTCAAAAGCAAACTTTTTTGATATTAAATATAACCCAATCGCATAATGTTTAGAATCGACAGAGTTCCAAGAAGCGCTTCTTCTAATCTGACTGTTTCAGTAGCCTGTTGTGGAAAAAAGTTTAGAGTCTTTGAGTTTTGTATGTTCTTTATGTTAGGTCCCAAGAGATCATATAATCCTCTTTGTGGCGAACCAAAAACAACAAGAAGTGGTTTTTGATCAAAGAAATTTTCTAATGATGTTTCCGTTATTGGCTTTCCTTTTCGTGAAGTCAGTATGATGTTTCCATCCCAGGATGATAAAAATTCAGACAGATTTTTTCTTTCTTTTACCTTGTATCCCCAATACTTGGGTATGTTTTCTTTTGTTATTTCCTTTATCTCAAAATCAGGATATCCTTTTTTGAATTGGATTGTGACTCTGTCGCCACTTTGTAGCTTGCCAAAATATGGAACCGCAAAATCAATTCCTACATCAACAAACTTTTTCCCTTTCAGGAAAAATATTACGCCATCACGAATATCCCCACTTTGGATTTTTTTAGGATTTATCATGGGCATGTGGCTTGGAATTTTAAGTGGCGCCATCACACCAGCATATCTTAGCTCATCAAGTTTTGGATATAATCGCCTGCGGAGATACTGTGGGGTTTCTAAATATTTCAAAAGAGTTACAATAAGCGATGTTTCAGATTTGCTTCCACCTTCATGATAAACATAGATTGTATCTATTTCAAAAATTGCGCAAGCCCTTGCAATAAGTGAAATCTTTCGAGACTTGTCAAGCTGGGTTGATTCGTCGCTTAGAGATGAATTTGGGACTGCGATTGAAATATTCAAGAGTTAGTTTATTTTTTCTCAGAAGGGTATTTTTGTTTTGCAATCTTTGCATACTTTGCAATCTGGTCTTCTGAAATTATCTCAAACTTTTTTGTATCAGTTTTTATCTGCGACATTTTGATATGTTTTGATCCTTCTTTTTCTTCACTTACCAGATAAATTGCGGCAACTGCAAGCGCACCTGCATCATCAAGTGGCATATTTGCGGTATATGATTTTTCAAGAAAATCGGCTACAACATCAGAGCCAGAACCAATTGAAACTGCATCATATGCAATGTAGGTTCCACTTGGATCAGTAAGATAAAGCGAACTTCCATGATCATCAACGCCGCCAATTATTAGTGCAACACCAAAAGGCCTTACACCTGCATACTGGGTAAATTGCTGACACTGGTCTGCTAGATGTTTTGCTATAGTCTCTACCTCAACTGGTTCGTCGTAAATCATTTTGCTGCTTTGTGAGAAAAATCTTGCATTGTCAACTTGACTTCTTGCATCTGGGATGTATCCTGCAGCTGCAACTCCAATGTGTTCATCGACTTGGAAAATTTTCTGAGGTGTTTCTGAAATCTGGAGCTTTCGTGGTTTTTCTTCAACTGCGATAATTATGCCGTCTTTATTTTTTATGCCAACTGCAAGTGTTCCTCGCCTGACAGTTTCAATTGCATATTCGACTTGATACAATCTACCATCTGGTGAAAAAACAGTAATGGCTCTATCATAGCCTTGTTGTTGTGGCATCATTTTTGTTTTCAATGCTTTGAAAGTTTAATTTAAGTCTAGTTATGCACAAAATGTGCGATTTGAAATTCCATTTACTGGGCACAAAAACATAACAGCATTGCACCAAAATACAATTGAGATCACAACAGAGCCCAAGCTAACAATAAACGGCGACTGTATTGTTGGGATAAATGCATCATGTGGGTGTGATGGACTTCCAGAAAAGCTAAAAAAAGAAATCCGCGATCCAAGCTCAAAAATAAAGTTTTCAATTATTGTAGATAATCAGTCCTTTACAGTAAATGGTCATGGAAGCAAGGACCTGAAATTGTCTCATCCACATGACATAGTGTTAAGAAAAAGCAAGTTTGTTTGCCCAAGAACTATTGCCATTGGGTGCGACAAGGCATCAAGCGCAATTCCAAAAAAAATGATTCATGTTTTGCAAGACCCGCAAACAAAGGGAACTTTTGTTATCGAAGTCACTTAGAGTTTTGGTGTGAGTTTTCTAGGATTTCTGTAATTGCGCGATTTATGATTTCAAAGGTAAGATACTGGCCATAGCTGTCATGCTCAGGTTTTGAGTTTTTGTTTGCAGTTTTTTGCGAGATATTTTTTAGCAGTTTTTCGATTTTGCCACTTGTTGTTTTGACAAGCGATGAGTACTTTGCATCAAAATCTTTTGGCAGATCAAATCCCAAAAACTTTGTTGATGTTCCGTAAAATTTTGTAACAGCACCTCTAGCTTCTTCGATTCTTACAATTTCAATTAGACCTGATTCTTTGAGAATATCCAAGTGATGTCGCATCGTTGTTAGTGCCTTTTTGTAACCTGACTTTTTTAGCTCATCTAGGATTTGTTCTGCGTTAAGCTCCTTTCTGTATAAAATCTCAAGAACTTTTGCACGAGCCGGATCCTCGATTGCACGGGCCTGATCAGCTGTTGTTATGACAGTCCGATTTACCCTTACTGGCTTTTCAAGTAGTGTTGACATGTGTAGGATTGAGTCTAGCAATAAGCTAAAAGATCCTCATATCATATTTTTTTGGCTAATCGCATTAATTTTTCTTCGCTACAGCAACCATAGTTATGTTACAAATAAAATATCATATGCTACAAAGAATATAGTTGCATAATTATAATTATTATAGTAAAACTATCAAAGTTGTAGCAATACAAAAAACTAGCAAAAAATAACAAAAAAGGCAGCTTGTGGGAAATCATGTGGCAGGTGGGCACCATAATGGCAAAAATCAACAATTGTAACTTGAGATGATTTTGGAAAATTCGAGTTATAGTGAGTGACCGGTTAGTCTTTCGTATGCAATAACATATCGCTCAGTCATTTTGCTTATCAGATTTTGAGGAATTTTAGGTGCAATAGGCTCTTGGCCTCTTGCCCTTGCATCCTCAAACTGCTTTTGATATCCGTTTGCCGTAAGCCAGTCACGCAATAATTGTTTGTCATAGGCATCCTGTATCCTGCCAATTTCATAAGAGATCTTTGGCCACAACCTGTATTCGTCAGGACCAATAGAGTCACCTAGAATGATTTTGCCGTCAAGCTTGCCAAACTCTAACTTTAGGTCAGATAAGATAAATCCTGCAGCATCTGCGATGCGAGCCATTTTGTTGTATATTTTAATCGATGTATCAGACAACCAGTCAAATTCTCCTTCGG
>JACOWO010000053.1 GCA_016176745.1 Nitrosopumilales archaeon | reverse complement strand
TTTTTCTCGGAGCTCAAGCATTAGCTTGCCTAGATTTTTCCCAGTTGGTTCTAAATTTCTTTTTTTTGCTTCTGCTCTTACTGCATCACCCATATTGATCACATCAAATCCTTTAGATTTCAGACCATTTGCTATGGTAGATTTACCTGCACCTGGCATTCCAGTAAGACAAACAATTAGTTTTGACAATCCAATCATCTCATTATGGCTGCTCTATGAAGGTACCGGAAATTATTATAAAGATACGATCAAAAAACTTGTAATGCGAACTTTTGTTGCAGTAGAAGTTAGCAACAAAGATGTGTTAGAATCAATAAAAAAAATTCAATCGAATTTAAAAATAAACGCAAAACCAATCGAGCTACAAAACATACACTTTACTCTTCAGTTTCTTGGGGAAGTATCAGATAATATGTTAGAGAATATCCAAAATGCATTAAATTCAATTGAGTTTGAACCTTTTGATGTTAATTTTGAGAACCTTGGAGTGTTTCCAAAACCGCGATTTGCACGTATAATATGGGTTGGTGTTGATAAAGATGGTGCAAAACACCTTACGGATCTTGCTAGAAAAGTAACTATTGTGTTATCTCCTCTTGGTTTTAATCCAGACAAACCTTTCCAACCACATGTAACTATCTTTAGAGTTAAAAATAAGATTAATGACATCACAGATGAATTGGCAAAAATTAAAGGCGCATCATTTGGTAATCAAAGAGTTAGTGATATCAAATTAAAAAAAAGTACTCTTACTCCTGAAGGACCTGTATATTCAGACTTGTATGTGGTGAAAGCAAAGCAATGAAACAGATTCTTGATAATGCAAGAAGAATGGTTATTCCGTCAACTAGATTACAACAAGAAAAGACAAAGGTTGCTAATCTTGCTCTCGGATTAGTAAGAGAACAGACATCAAGATATCAAGAGATAGTAGATGTTGAATTTGGTGGTTCATATTCAAAAGGTACATGGTTACCAGACAAGGCTGATATTGATATATTCATCAAGTTTGAAAAATCAATTTCTGAAGAAAGGTTCATTGAACTTGCAAAGAAGATTGGTTTTGACTCACTAAAAAAATTCCATCCATATGTTAGATATTCAGATCATCCTTATGTTGAAGCAAAAATTCATGGAACAAAGGTCAATGTAGTACCATGTTATGACATAGAAAAAGGACAATGGAAGAGTGCTGCGGATAGATCTCCGTTTCATACGCAGTTTATGCTTGAATCTCTAACAAGTGTGATGAGAGATGAAGTTAGGTTGCTTAAGGTATTTCTTAAAACTGTTAGAATCTATGGGGCAGAAATTGCAAAACAGGGATTTAGTGGTTATGTTGTAGAGGTATTAATTTGGAATTATGGTACTTTTGAAAATGTCATCAAGGCTTTTGCAAATTTAAAACCAAATCAAATCCTAGGTAATGCGTCCAAAAAGTTTGATACTGTTGTAGTTATTATGGATCCTATAGATAATACTAGAAATTTAGCTGCTGCAATTTCGATTGAGAATGTTGGAAAGTTCGTACTTGCCTGTAGATCTTTTTTGAAAAAATCGTCAATGTCTTTTTTTAAACCTAAAATGAGTTCAAAAATTTCAAAGAAAGATCTAGAAAACGTTCTTGTTGTTACATTCAACTTCAAACCGAGAAGCCCCGATATTATTTGGGGACAGATAAAACGTGCTGCTAATTCACTTGCAACACAAATGCAGATTGAGGAGTTTAACGTTCTAAGAAAATCAGCAGTAACTGATGAAAAAACTGAGGCGGCATTATTCTTTTTACTACAATCTACTAAAATTGCTGAGTTGTATATTAGAGAAGGGCCTGATTTTTACAGTGAAACAGATTCTAGTATGTTCATAACAAAGAATGTAAAGAAGAGTAGAATCATGTGGGTAAATACTAATGGAAGAATTCACGCGTTACAAAAGCGTAATCAAAATGATGCACGATTATTTTTACAAGATTTACTAAAAAACCATTTAGATAAAACAGGCATACCAAAAGGACTCAAACCTGATTTAAAAAAAGGATTCAAAATATTTTCTGCAAGCAAAGTGACAAGTAAATTCATTAAAGAGGCGTTAACAGAACTTGTCACGACAGATAATGCGATGTTTTCTTCCACTTGACAAGTTATCTCAAGAGCCTTATTCTACAATAATTGGATACCCAAAAGCTACTAAGAAACAAATCAAAACAAGAATTGTTGAATTAAAAAAACTTGGCATACGAGATGTATCATTTCAAGGACAAACAAAAATTGGCAGCTTGAACATTTTAGGTAAAGGGTATGTTGGTGTTGTGGTTTTATCTAGAATAAAAAACAGACTTGTTGCAGTAAAAATTCGTCGAACTGATGCCTCAAGAACCAATATGGCAAAAGAAGCAAAATTTCTAAAAATTGCAAATAAGGCTGGGGTTGGTCCATTGCTATTAGCAATGAGTAAAAATTTCATAATAATGGAATATTTGGATGGTAAAAAAATTGGTGAATGGGTAAATGAATTAAAGAGTAAGCGAGATATCAAATTATTAAAATCAATAATGCAAAAGATTTTGGAAGATTGTTACAGTCTTGATGTAATTGGTCTGGATCATGGAGAGTTGAGTACTATATCAAAACATGTGGTTATTGAAAAGTCAAAAACAACTATAATTGATTATGAAAGTGCTAGTACTCAACGAAGAGTTTCTAATGTGACATCTGCTACTCAAGCAATTTGTATTGGTTCTGGAATATCAAAGATTGTTAGAAAAATATACAGAATGCCTTCAAAAAATAAAATTATCAAGATTTTAAGATCATATAAACAAGAACAAAATCGACAAAACTTTGAAAAAATTTTAGAGATTTTAAAGTTATAAAACTAAAATGTCTCGTATAAGAAATTCATAGACTGGCAATGAATGGGACCGGCAGGATTTGAACCTGCGACCTCCAGCACCCCAGGCTGGCATCATGGCCAAACTAGACGACGGCCCCCAAGTGTTGAAGCAAAAAGTGAAATTATTAAATCGTCGGATCAATTAACTAAAAGTATTGAGGGTTTGCTCTATTTGTCATAAGATTTCAGCATCTAATGAAGATCATTTAGATTATCAACAAAAAAGAAGGATTGAATTAGAAGATGAGAATCTAAAGCTATAACCATTTTTCTAATCGATCTACTTCAAATTTTTCTTTTTCTTGCATGTGTTGTATTGTCGGACTTTTTAGTAAAGTGAGTGGAGTTGGTTTGGAAAACATGTCTACTTCAACATATCCTGCCTGATTTGTTCCAAGCTCTACAAAACATCCACCTTTTCCATCAAAAACTGCTTTTTCTTTTTCATGTATTATTTTTGCAATGATGTTTCTTGCAACTGTAATTCCTTGTTCTTCAGCAAAGATCCCTGCTTTTGGTACAACAATAGAATCTGTTACCTTCATGCTTGTGACATCGCCAATTGCATAAACGTTATCAAACATTGTTTTACAATCTCTATTTACATTGATGAATTCACCTTCCTTTGCAAGTCCAGAATCATATACTGATTTTGGGGCCTTGTGAGGAGGAACAGCTATTAATAGATCAAATTCTCTCTCACCATTTTCAAATTTGAGTTTGTTTGGCTCGACTTGAATGGTTTTATGCAAACCATGGAATGTGATGTTTTCTGATTTTAAAAGTTCCAAGAGTTGTTGGCTAACTTCGGGTCCTGCTATTGGTAATGTAAGTGGGGCTGGACTGTAAAAGTCAATTTGTACTGCGTCACGAACACCTGCCTCTTTTAACATTGTATTAATGATAAAGGCTGCCTCAAATGGGGCTGGGGGGCATTTGTATGGCATGCCCATTATTGCAAAGCCAAGTTTACCAGATTTTAGATATTTTATTTTTTCATGAATTTTTGAAACATCGTTTATGTCGTATAGGATCATCCCATTGTCTAGCAATCCTGGGATTTTTTCTGATGCAAGCTCTACACCTAGTGAGATGATAAGATAATCATATGATATTTTTCTAGTGGGAGTCACTACTGTTTGTTTTTGTGGTTCAATTTTTATCACATCTTCATTGAGAAATTCTATGCCTTTTCTTGTAATTGAGTTTAAAGGCCGTTTTGATGTTTCAAACTTTCTTGTTCCTTTGATTATCCATAGCTTTACCAGATCCATCATAAACCAGTCTTTTTTGTCTATAACCGTAATTTTCACATTTGATCGAGCACTAGCTTTTAATTCATTAGCAGCTGCAAGACCTCCAAATCCTGCTCCTAAAATTAAAACATGAATAGATTGATCAGACAAATTATCTTTCTTGAGAAGTTGGTCTTATCAAAATTTCATTGACATTTACATGGCTTGGAGCTTGTACTGCAAATAAAATAGCATTTGCAATATCTTCTGCTTTCAATGCCCCCATTTTCTTTGTATTTTCAATAAAGCCTTTTAATGAATCATCAGTTATCGTGTTTGTAAGCTCTGTTGCAACTACACCTGGCTCAATTGTTGTAATCCTAATGTTTGATCTTGGACTCAGTTCTTGTCGTAATCCCTCACTAAATGCAGTTACAGCGTGTTTTGTCGCACAATAAACACTTCCTGCCGGAAAAACAACTCTCCCAGCTACTGATGATATGTTAACTATATGGCCAGATTGCTTTTCTAACATGTATGGCAGTACTGCAGCTGTACAATACAATACGCCTTTAATATTAACATCAATCATTTTATCCCATTCATCAACCTTCAATTTTTTTACAAAACTTAGAGGCATCAGCCCCGCGTTATTTACCAAAATATCTACTGTTCCATATTTTTTAACTGTGGCTTTCACAAATGAATCGCAATCTAATTTTTGTGTTACATCTAATTTTTGTGAAAAAACATCTCCACCATTTTGTATAATCTCATTTTGGAGTTTATCTAGCAGATCAGTTCTTCTAGCTCCAATTGCAACTTTAGCGCCTCCTTTTGAAAGTGCTATTGCAGTAGCATAACCAATTCCACTACTTGCACCTGTAATTATTGCAACCTTTCCTTCAATCATGAGAATCTATTACAAGCTTCTTTGTATCGTAAATATATTTTAGTAAGTGATCATGTGGTATGCGTTTACAAAAATTGTTTTTTTTAACTATGATTTATTAAAGAAAAGGAGCTGGTTTTCTCATGAAAGCAGCAAAGTGTGCTTATTGTGGAGAGATGCAAGATATGCCTTTTGAATGTAATTACTGTAAAGATCCTTTTTGTGCTGAGCATAGACTGCCTGAAGAACATAGATGTGTTAAATTATCTCAGATCCGAGTTAAGAGATTTGGAGAAAGAAGAGTAATTCGCGGCAAAAGCAATGCGGGTTTTTTTAAAAAAATATTTGACAGATTTAGATAGACTTAGTATATTGATTTATCTGGATGGATCTTTGCACGTCGTGCTTGATAAAATAATGTTACAGATAATGCAAACAAGACAACTGATGTAAGCCAATGTGCAGTGATTACTGTGACGTATGTTACTGCAAATGCTGCTGAGATAATCCCTTGTGTAATTAGTTTTGACCAAGAAGGAATCTTTAGTTTCCTGCTAATTATCTCAACTATAAAAAGTCCTATTACTGGATATATTGTTATTAAAAGAAAATCAACTACGTCTATATCAAGATGAGACATGATCTAGACGAATTCTAGGTGTAATTTCTATCTAGTCTTCCAAGTGAATTTTTGCTACAATGTTTTTTGTTATGAGTGCTTGAGCATTCTCATAGGGAATTGTTGCTATATCTTCTATCTTAAAAGGACCGTATTTCTCTAGATCTGCACCAACTATTTGATCAGTTTCTTTTAGAAAACGTACTACAATCGGTTTTGTTTTGTGTTTCTGCGATATAGATTCTAAGAATTTGGATTTTCCGTTTAATAATCCAGAGAGGATCATTTCTTTTCTTTCTTCCATTTCAGTTTGTGCATCAAGAATAAATTTTTCTTCGTTCATCAGGTTAGTATGAGTTGCATTCAATGCTTTTTCAAGTCTGATTTTTAAAAGAAGCGAGACGATATCGGTAATAATCATAACTAATGCATCTTTTACTTTGGATTCAATACCATCATATCCTTCACTTTTTAGTTTACTAACAAAATTAGAAATTGAAATGTAAAGATCTGGAGAAACTTCTTGTGTTGTATCATTTTCAGTTTCTCGTAACAAAGTAGCGTACAATGAATTTACATCAATTTCTAATTCTTCCATCAAACATCAACAACCTTAAATGGTGGAACTATTTGTGTTAGCTGGAATACAAATTGCCATATAAAGTGATTGGTGGAAAGGCTACACAAATAACATATTCTCCTGATGAAGTTTTTTCAAAAATAAAACATGAGCAGATCAGGTTTATAGATCTACAATTTTCTAGCTTACTTGGTAGATTTCATCATACTACAATATCTGCCGACATGTTCACACCAGAGCAGATGCAAGATGGGCTGCCAAAACTAGATGGTTCATCAATTGTAGGTTTTACTACCATTGATGATTCTGATCTTATACTCAAACCAGATCCAAATTCTTATGCTGTTATACCATGGATAACAGAAAAGAAAACTGCACGACTTATCTGTGATGTTTATTGGGGGGGTGGAAGAGGAAGATTAGAGAGAGATCCTAGAAGTATAGCACAAAAGGCAGAGAGTTATCTTAAGGCGCAAGGTTTTGATTATAGTGTATGGGGTCCTGAAGTAGAGTTTTTCGTTTTTGATAAAGTACATTGGGATGTATTAACACCCTACAAGGGTCAATCATACTCAATTGAATCAATAGAGGCTCCATGGAGTCAAGAAGGAACAGGATATCCAATGGGGCTTAAGGAGGGATACTATCCAAGCACTCCTTCTGATACTTTGACGCCATTTCGTAATGAATGTGTGGATATGTTAAACGAGTCTTTTGGAATTTTATGCGATAATCACCATCATGAGGTTGCAACCGCTGGTCAGTGTGAGATTGACATAAAATATGATTTTCTAACAAATGCTGGAGATGCAACTCAAACCTACAAGTTTGTAGTACGAAACATAGCGCAAAAATTCGGTAAAGTTGCTACAACGGTAAAGTTGCTACAATGATGCCAAAACCCATTGCCATGGATGCTGGTTCTGGAATGCATACCAATGTTAGTCTATGGAAAGATGAGAAAAATGCATTTTTTGATGAAAGTGATAAGGACGAGCTTAGTCAGGTTGGGAGATATTTTTGCGGCGGTATAATTAATCATGCAAAAGCGCTTTCAGCTATATCAAATCCTACTACCAATTCATATCACAGACTTATACCAGGTTATGAGGCTCCTACTTACATAGCATGGAGTGCAAGTAATAGGTCTGCAATAGTTAGAATGCCTCAACACTTCAAGGGCACAAAATACTCATATCTAAAGAGACTAGAGTTTAGAGCCCCAGATCCTTCAGCAAATCCTTATCTTGTTTTCTCAGCAGTTTTAGCTGCAGGTCTTGATGGGATTAAGAAAAAGTTAGAGCCTGGTGATCAAGTTCATGAAGATATTTACAAGATGACAAAAGCGGAACGAAAGAAAAGAGGAATATCTGTCCTCCCATCTAGTTTAGGAGAAGCGCTTGATGAACTTGAGAGTGACAGAAAGTTCCTTAGTCCAATTTTTAGTAACGACGTTATAGATAGAATAATTGAGTTAGAAAGAAAAGATCAGCGGGAGATTTCATTAAGGCCACATCCTCACGAGTTTTATCTTTATTTTGATGTGTAGGCTTTAGAAAGTGATCAGTGGTTTTCCCATTATATCATAAATGAAAATTAGGGATGTTGTAATTAACGCAAAGCCGCTTCCAAGATAGATCATTCTTAGTTTTTCGGATGTAGCAGCTTTGTAAACTAAAATTGCGCCTCCAAGCCCCACAAACAGAACTATCACTCCAATTATTACAAGATCAAAACTATGACCGGTAATAAGTGGACTAAAAAATCCTGCTAGCAGTGCAAAGAAAACAGTTATGTAAACATATTTTATGCCGCTAAGAATTTTTGAACTTTTCTCAGTTGTTAGTCTTTGTTTAGGAATGTTTTTTTCACTGTCACCAGTTGAAGGTTTTGTAGTTTCTTCTTTTTTGGAATCTGTTTGTTTAGTTTTTTTATAAAAAAAATTTTTCTTTTTAGCCAATGTCTACATATCCATGCCGCCCATGTCTGGCATGCCACCCATACCACCCATGCCGCCCATTCCCATACCTGGCATACCACCAGGGGGCATACCGCCTTCACCACCATGTGGTGGACCAGCAGTTTTGGAAGTAGATATTACATCATCAATTCTTAGTATCATACAAGCTGCCTCAGTGGCTGCAGAGATAATTTGTTGCTTAACAGCCAAAGGCTCGATTATATCACTTGATTTCATGTTTGCGACTTTTGCTTTCATGACATCAACTCCTATCCATTTTTCACCCTTTAGTTGTTTTGAGCGAAGATTTGTAAGCGTATCAATTGGATCCATTCCAGCATTTTCAGCTAGTGTAAGTGGAATGGACTCTAGTGCCTCTGCAAACTTTTCAGCTGCTAGCTGTTCACGTCCTTCTAAAGTCTTTGACCACGTCCTTAGTTTTGTTGCAGTATATGTCTCAGGTGCACCGCCCCCTGCAACTATAGAAGGCATCTCCATTACGTCTTTTACAACCATTATAGAATCATGAACTGATCTTTCTACTTCATCAACA
>JACOWO010000179.1 GCA_016176745.1 Nitrosopumilales archaeon | reverse complement strand
TTCAAGTCTTTTTGATCTTTAACCTTCTTTACTGCTTGTTCAAAGTGGTTCATCGTTACTCTTGCGTTATCAGCAGTTTTTTCAATTTCTTTTTCATCAGGAGTTTTATCAAGATATTGATGTATTACCAGTGAAACGGCAGTGTTAGATATAGCAGCTACATCTGCTCCACTCAGCCCATCTGTCATTTCAGATAATTTATCTAGATCAACATAATCTGGGTTTTTCTGGCCATTCACTATTTTTCGATTATCTATGGGAACTTTGTTTTTTTGTGTGAATTTTTTACCCTCACAAATTGTACCAGGGCTAACTTGAAGTTTTTGTGCTATCTCTGTTGATAAGGGTCTACTACAAATCAAAATTTCTTTTGATTCATTTTCTCCTTCTAAGAACTTTCTACGTATATTCTCCTTAGTATCCTTCTTGGCTTTATCAAGTGTATCCTTAGCTTTATTTATTTCTGTTATATCTTTATTATCTCCACCTTTATCAGGATGAAGTTGTTTTACCAATTCGTGGTATCTATCTTTAATTTTTTCTTCAGTTTCATATGGTAATAGCCCTAACCTTTCATAAGCTCTAATTATCTCCTCTTCATCAGAATTGAATTTTTCATTCTCAATATGAAACTCCTTAACAATATTTTCATGTTTAATTCCCGGACCAATCAACGCCTTAGGATGCGTGCTCTCGCTAAGAGTTTTTTTAATCTCTGCTGGAATTAATTCGCTAATCTGATCAAATTTGTATTCTGCTCCGCACTTGATACACTTGTACGCAATTGAAGGATCCCGTACGTTGATTTCTAATATTGATTTTCTACTTTCTTTGTCAGGCATAGGTATTTGTATAATCTTATCAAATCTTCCAGGACGTAATAATGCAGGATCAATCATATCTGCTCTATTAGTTGCACCTAAAACTACTACACCACGGAGATTCTCCATACCATCCAATTCCGTTAAAAGTTGACTTACTACTCTCTCTGTTACTGCAGTTTCTCCACCTGCACCTCTTACAGGAGCAATGGAATCTATTTCATCAAAGAATATTATACATGGTGAGGCCTGTCTTGCTCTCCTGAATATTTCTCGAATGCCTCGCTCCGATTCTCCTACCCATTTTGATAAAAGCTCAGGACCCCTTACTGAGACAAAGTTTGCTTCACTTTCTGTTGCTACAGCCTTTGCTAGTAATGTTTTACCTGTACCACTTGGGCCATGTAACAAGATTCCGCGTGGCATCTTATGCCCTAGTTTCTCATACAACATTGGATATTTCATTGGCCATTCCACTGCTTCCTGAAGTTCACGTTTAACATCAGCTAATCCACCTACCTCGTCCCATTTTACATCTGGGTTTTCAATGAATACCTCGCGCATTCCAGACGGTGTTATTTCTATGGCAGCTTTGCTGAAATCCTCACCCTTAACAATAAGCTTATCTAATGTCTCAGGAGGTATTTTTTCTTCTTCAAGATTCAGTTCAGGTAGCAGTCTTCTTATACACTTCATAGCTGCTTCTTTACACAGATATTCTAAATCTGCCCCTACATAGCCATGTGAAATTGCAGCATATTTTTCTATATCTACATCGTCTGATAATGGCATATTTCGAGTATGAATAGCAAGGATGTCCTTTCTGCCTTTTTTGTCAGGAACTTTGATTTCAATTTCTCTATCGAACCTACCTGGCCTTCTAAGAGCAGGATCTATTGCGTTTGGTCTGTTAGTTGCTGAAATAACAATTACTTTTCCTCTGGCTTCAAGTCCATCCATCAAAGAGAGCATTTGTGAAACAACA
>JACOWO010000171.1 GCA_016176745.1 Nitrosopumilales archaeon | reverse complement strand
CATACCAACAAGGAGATGCTTGATTGTTCTCGTAAGTTAAGGGAATTAGAGGCTAAAGATGAGCTTGATTAGATTGTTTTTGTAATAATTTGGTTAGTTTTTTAATGATTGTAAAAGGATCAACGTCGCCATCTGTTGTAACATAAAGTATGTGTTTTTTATCTAATGGAGTTGTCATTCGTATAATTTTTTCAAAAACACTGACTGAATATTCTTCTTTTCCGTATTTGCTACTTAATTCATTATGAGTTTTATTTGATTTTAAAATTTCATTAATGGATTTTTTGCTTTCTTTTTTGTTAAGAATACTGGTTAAACCTTCACGATGTTTGCTATGAATTATTTTTCCTTTCATATCAAATATTGTAACAAAACGAATTATAGGATCCAAATCGAGAATATTTTCACATAATTTTACAAAATCCATATTTTGAGTACCTCTGCTGACAATAGTTCAATGATATGTATTTGTTTTGTGCAGAAAAATGATAATTTTAAGAACAAATAGTGTGTTGTGAAAAGGATTGAATTTTGATTTTTTTTAGAATGGTTATTTTAATCTGTCACTTAGATTTTGCATAATATAAAATCGCTTCATTTTCTAAATGTAAAATTTTTTCTAGTTTTAGTTTTCTTGATTTTGTAATTTGAGAAAATCCTTTTCCTTCAATTATAGAAACTGCGTCTTTTCCCCCTACAAGAAATGGTGTAATTGTGACTATTATTTCATCAAACAGGTTTTGCTTTACAAATTCCCAGTTAACAGTGCCTCCTCCTTCAACTAGGATTTTTCTAATTTTTAGTTTCCAAAGAGTTTTCAAAAGTTTTTTTATGTTTACGATATTATTTCCTGAAACAATTATCTTAAGCGGAAATTTTCTAAGCTTTTCAAGATTTTTATTTGATGCCTTTTTGGAAACTGCAATTATTGTTGGAATTTTATTACAAGTTTTGATGATTCTTGATTTTGTACTTATTGTTGCCCTAGAATCTAAAATTATGCGAATGGGATTTTTGCCTTTTACCTGATGTACTGTTAAAATTGGATCATCGCGCTTGACAGTATTTTTGCCAACTAAAATGGCATCAACTGTTGCACGTAACCTGTATACACGCGTCTTGTCCTTTCCTGAAGAAAATCTAGAGTCTCCGCTTTTTGTGGCTATCTTACCATCCAAAGAGGCTGCTGCACTGAGAATAACATATGGTCTATAGCTTGCCATGAATTATTTTTCCTCCTATCATTACAGCTTTAATTGCTGACTCTGAGGCGCGATGTACAATTGATGTATGAGTACTATGCATAGGTTCCAGATCAACTGCATGTTTATCAAGGAAAATGCAATCAGCTAGATATCCTTCCTTAATTGAGCCGATTTTTTTGTGCAATATCTTACCAGCGTTTGATGTAGCCATTTTGAGGATCTGTTTTGCATCAATTCTTTTTTTATGAATAGCCATAGAAACTTTCCAGAGATAGTCCATTTCTCTAAACATATCAGGCGAGTTTATCATAACGTTGTCTGTTCCAATTGCTATAGTATTTCCTGTTTTGATCATCAATTCAATGTCAGGAATACCTTCTGCAAGTGCAGCATTAGCACGCGGACACACTACGATGCCCCCCGTTTTTCTTGCAGCTATACAAAGCTCTTTTTTTGATGCATGAGTTTCAGATTTTTTAGTCATTTTTTTTGATAGAGTACAACTTTGTTTTGTTTCAGCTGAATGAATTGCACGTATTTTTTTTGTTGTTGAATAATATTTTAAAACAGAATCGCTGTACTCGTTTGCACCGCTAACTCCTATACCATCACATTTTTGTAAAATTGCAGCTAATTCCTTACGTTTTGATTTTGCAAACGGAGTGTTTTGTTTGATTTCTGTTTGTTTTTGATAATATTCTACTCTACCAAGTATCATAGAACGAATTGGAAGTGTTGAAACGACTTTTTTTAATAACAAAACTCCCTCTAGGCCACCTTCGCGAAAATCAACAAAAGTGGTTATTCCATTTTTTATCATAGATAGGCATGAGGTTTTCATAAAATTTGCAAGATGTGCTGGTTTTGTGTTTTTGAGTATCTTTGATTTTATTCCGTGCATAGGATGGATTCTGGTCTCAGCTGTGCTTTCTAATGAAATGTCTTTTGCGATTGAATCGCCTATGTGAGTGTGTGCATTCACAAATCCTGGAATTATTACTAGTCCTTCACAGTCAAGTTTTTCTTCGCTTGGATTTGAGGCAAGATTTTGCTTTATTTTTTTAAAGATTTGTTCTGAAATTCTAATGTTTGTGTTCTCTATGTATTGTAAATCGTCCCCATAGAGAATGCTTGCATTTTTTAAAAGCATGATAATTCATAGATCTCTGGCTTTTCTTTTCCAGAATCTCTAATTTGTCGTATAGTATCAAGAG
>JACOWO010000170.1 GCA_016176745.1 Nitrosopumilales archaeon | reverse complement strand
TTGCAATAAAGGACATGATTGATACTGTAGCAACATCTGTAGAACATGTACAAAAGCAGTCAAAACATATCAGCTCACTAGAACATGACACAGAAAAACTCTATGAGGGGCTAACCCAAGTTCGGGCCCAGTCAGGTCTTGTTGCAAAGATAAACTCACAGACTGAAAGACTGCAAGAAAAGCTAAAGAAAATCGAGGATCAGAATCTAGAGCCAAAGACAGAAAAGTTATTCCATGCAGTCACTGATAGCTTTGATTCTATTAAAAACAATACAACAATGATAATGAAAATATCAGATAGGATAGAAAATCTAAACCATGAATTGCAAGTATCTATGGCAAAGTCAGAATCAGTTTCAGACATTCCATTACAAATTGAAATGGTAAAGCATAACGTAGAGGCAATTTCACACAGGGCAGGAAGTTTTGGCAACGATATTTTGAATATAAAAAATGAGGTTTCAAGTCTAGCAGAGCTCATTAACAGAGAGGACAAGTCGATTTCCGAAGTCCACCAAAAGGCAGACAGACTATTCCAAGAAATTCAGGGGATAAAAAGTGTCACAACCAAGTCCTCATCAGAGGCCTCAAAGGATGTTTTAGCCTTGTTAAAACTATCAGAATTCCAGTCAAACATACGAATGCAGGCTGAATCAAAGTATGGCGAGATAAAAGACCTTGAAAAGATGGCAGCCCAGACTGCAGAAATAATCAACCTCTTTGACAAGCTATCAATTGAATTGCAAGAAAAGATAGAACTTCCAGCAGAGGTAAGGCAATGGGCAGTAAGCAGGATTTTAGACTGTGCAGACAGGTGGGAGATAAGATTTACAGATGTCTTTAATGTATTACAGAATAGTTTGGGACGAGATCTGCTAAAAGAGACTATAAGAATTCAGCAGGTGCGAGATATTTTTGGCATCCGTGCTGTTGATGAGATAAGACAAGAGCTTAGCATTCAAACATCTTCTGATGCATCATAGGCTCTAAGCTGCTCTCTTCTTTTCTTTAGTACAGCAAAGATTCCTAAAATTGCAGCAATCCAAATTGAGCTAAATATGATATTTGAGACGCTTACATACATGTATGGCGTTGCATCCATTACGTTTTCACGCAAAATAACTGCCCTTTCATGTACATCACGCATTCCTGTATGAAATGCAGAGCTGTCACGTGGGACTGTAGATATTTTTTCAACACTTGCAGTCATCACATCAATGTCTTGCTTTATTCTTGCAAAGTTTGTCGAGTCAGTTGGAAATATCCAAACCGGATTTTTGCTTTCAGGCAGGTTTACCATTACCTTGTCAAGGTTTTCATCTATTGCATGAAGATCTGCAAGCATTGTATCTGGTTCAGATGATGCAGCTATTCTAAACAAAAGACCACGTGTTAGATCAAGTGGGTAAACGTCCTTGTGGTATCCATCAAATGCCATATAGACACCAAAAATAATTATCCCAAAAATTCCAATCATTGCAAGCTTGTATGTTTTATTTGCCATTTTTTCTGCCCTTGATATGACCTTAGGATTGCTTGATTTATTTCTTTTAAATCTAGAGTGTGCAAGACTAAGTGAGGCAATATAGAGAAATCCTACTGTTTGTATCCCAATTATTGGTGCAAAAAAAGCATTGTTTGAGTAAATTGACACTAGGATTCCCATAATGCCATAGATTCCAAAGAATATCTCAATGCTTTATCGTGCCAGTCATCTGTGTTTTTTATGATTCCATATTTTGGGGTTCGCAAAAATTCATTTTTCTTTCCAAACATTGCATCAAATACAGCTACAGTATTGTTTACTGACAGTCCTGCTGAATAAATTACCAAGTATGGTAATGCTTTTGCCTTTGACTTCCAAGTTTTTCCATACAAGTCATGTATGAGTAGCAGGTATGCGCCAGGACCTATCGCAAAATATGCAGCAATTGTTAGTACTGGCAGAATGCTAACAACGTACAGGTTGACTTCACTTGCCAATAAAACAGGCAGTGCTAAAAACTGCATTAGCATCAACGGGTATACTATATGTCTTGTAAGCTGGATAAAGGCCTGAATTTTTGCCTCAACTGCAATTCTTCTTTTTATTAAAATATCTCCAAGCAGCTTGATGGCACATTGCATTGAGC
>JACOWO010000160.1 GCA_016176745.1 Nitrosopumilales archaeon | reverse complement strand
AGTGCTCCAAACAGATACTATGCAAGTAGAGTTGTTCTTCGTGCTGATGTTCCAACAAGTAATTGGAATCTTCAAAAACCAAAGGTGCCAGGCTATACACAACCATCAAACAAGTATTTTGCTACTAGAGCAAGATTAGCATATCATCCACCAGCAAAACAATTTGCTGGTTATGGAATTGTTGGTGCTGCTCAAGTGCAAACATATAGCGCACCACCTCCGCCCCCACCACCTCCACCACCACAACAAGCGTCATCACATTCACAGCAATCTGGAACTCAAAAATCAAGAAAACAAACACTAGAAGAATATGAACAAAATTATCTTTCTAGAGTAGAGCAGGATAGACAAGAAGCAAAGAATGCTTCACAGGCTGCAGCATCTGCAAAAGCATCACAAGCTTCAACCAGAGGCTCTATGCCACAAGGCTGGAAACCATAAAACCCTTTTTCATTATTTTACTTAATTTTTAAAAGCTTCAAGAACTTCATTTGAGTGACCTGCTGGCTTGACCTTTGGGAAAACTTTGAAAACGGTTCCTTTTTCATTGACAAGAAATGTGCTTCTTGTAACTCCCATGTATTCTCTTCCCATAAATTCTTTTTTGCCCCACACACCAAACTTTTTTGCAACTTCGGAATCCATATCAGAAAGTAGCAGATATGGAATTTTCATCTTTTCACAAAACTTTTTGTGAGACTCTACATCATCTTTGCTAATTCCAATTATCTCGATATTTTCATTTTGAAATTTTTTGTAATCCCTTGAGAATTCATCTGCCTCTGTAGTACAGCCAGGAGTAAAGTCCTTTGGATAAAAATAGATCACATATTTTTTACCTTTGAAATCAGACGATTTGATGACTTTATCATTTGCGTCAGGAATCTCAAACTTTGGGACAGGATCGCCTTCCTTTATCATAATACATTGAACAAAAAATTCCCTAATTAATTATTTTTTAACAAAACAAGATTTCTGTCTAATCCGAATCTTTTATATGGTAATTGACGGCGGTTTTGGATATTGGTCAATGGTAGAGCATGGTTTGCAGAGGCAGTAGCTACTTACGCACTGGTATTTTTCGGCCCGCTTTCAATCATACTGTCAGTAGCTGCGTTTGGAGACGGCCTTTCTGTTGAATCAATAATAATGATTTCACTTGCTCATGGGGCAGTAATTGGCCTAATGGTGTATGCCTTTGGCCATGTTTCAGGGGCTCACATCAATCCTGCAGTTACTATTCCAATGATCATCACAAGGAGAATTGGTATAATTGATGGAATTGGGTATATTGTTTTTCAAATAATTGGTGGAATAGCTGCCGCATTTTCACTAAAGGCGATCTTGCCTGAAATTGGGGCTAGGGTAAACTTTGGAGTACAAGGAGGACCAAGTGATCTTTTAAACGGCAATGCCATGTCAGGCTTGGGAGTTGAAATCATTCTTACCTTCTTTTTGCTTACTGTAATCTTTATGACTGCGGTTCACAAAAAAGCAGTTGCAGGAATACAGGGGATTTCAATTGGCGGCATGATATTTCTACTACACTTGGTAGGCGTTCCACTAACTGGTGCATCAATGAATCCTGCAAGAACATTGGGACCTGCAATAGCATCAGGATTTTGGGAATTCCACTGGATATACTGGGTAGGACCAATTATAGGCGGAATAATTGGTGGACTAATCATGAACTATGTCTTTGTAAAAAAGGCAGAAACAGAAATAGCCTAACTAATTCACTTTCCAAACGTTTTTAAAAATTTGAACAAGCCAAGTATTGGGCTCGTTGCACAGCCAGGACAGTGCGGACGCTTGCGGAGCGTCAGGTCGAGGGT
>JACOWO010000174.1 GCA_016176745.1 Nitrosopumilales archaeon | reverse complement strand
CACAACAGCTAAAAAGGTAGAAAAGATGCAAGACATTGATTTTTTCACACCAAATGATTTGCCAAGTGAGATTCTTGCATATGATTCTGAGGTAAAACAGCTTGGTGTTGGCTCTGTTGGAAAGCTTGGTTATTTATCGCTTGGATTAAAAAGAGATCCACATAGCGGCAAAACTATAGTACAGGAACAAACTTCTCAGGTGCCTTTGTTGACACAAAGGGCACTGTATTATGAAACTGAACTTCCTTCTATGGCATATCTTCAGATTGTTTCACCATCAGGTGGAATACTGCAGGGTGACAGGTATAGGATGGATATTTCCTTAAAAGATAATGCAGTAGCTCATCTTACTACACAAGGAGCGACACGTCTCTACAAGATGGATTCAAACTTTGCAACACAGCTAGTCAATGTAACAGTAGGTGAGAATTGTTATCTAGAGTTTATTCCAGATCAGATAATTCCATATAGAAATTCCAGATTCTACCAAAAGGTTTCACTTGATGTACATGATAATGCTTCAATGATTTATTCTGAAATTATTGTACCAGGACGTACAGCCATGAACGAGTCTTTTGAATATGATATTTGTTATCTAAAAACTATAGCAAAAAATCAAGACAAGATTAGATTTGTAGATATAGCAATGCTTGAGCCAAAAAAACAAAATCTTAACACCTTTGGGATTCTTGGAAAACAAACCGTTGTAGGCACGATATACATAATCACAAAAAGAGATTATGTGACAGAACTATGTGATGAAATCAATTCAGGCCTGCAAAATATGGCAAAAATTTCTTTTGGAGCATCAATTCTGCCTCATGATTTAGGAATACTTGTCAGACTAACAGGTAACTCTGCTTCAGATATCAGGGATACAGTTTACGAGGTTGTTAAAATGACAAGAAAAAAGATTCTAAATGCCCCATTTACTGGAATTAGAAAAAACTAAAATGTTATTAGCTAAATTAGGCTAAGCCATTTAATGCAAAATTTTTTTCTCCAAGTTGGAGAATCTGGTATTCAAACTACAATTAACACAGAGATTTCAAACATCATAGATAAGATTACTCCTGATATCCCACACAATACATTCGTCACTGACTTGGCGATAATAATGATTTTGGCATCAGTTGTAACGCTTGCTTTTTTTAAAATCAGACAGCCATTGATAATTGGTTATTTGTTTGCAGGAATGTTGATTGGTCCACTCTCACCACTATGGACCTCATTATTACCAGCTGATCCTTTTGTAAATGGTACTGGTACACTAGGAATACTATCTGATGTTTCTGTTCTGAACGTTTTTGCTGAAATTGGCATTATCTTATTGCTTTTTGTCATAGGAATCGAGTTTCCATATTCAAGAATACGTGCTATTGGAAAAATGGCAATAGGAATTGGAACTCTTGGTCTTTTCTCAACTTTAGGTTTAGTGTTTTTTGCCTCATCAATGCTTGGCCTTGGGTTTATGGACTCGCTGTTTCTTGCTGCAGCACTATCAATTAGCAGTACTGCAATAATTATAAAAATTTTTGAAGACACTGGCGTGATAAAAAGAGAGTCATCAATTCTTGTTCTTGGTATTTTAATTGTTGAAGATGTAATCGCAGTCATTTTAATTGCCTCATTAGAATCAATTGCACTTGCAGGGACAGTCTCTATTGAAAATGTAGCAGTTGTATCAACTGTTGCTGCAGCATTGATTATTGGAACATTTACTATTGGAACCAAAGTTATACCAAAACTAATTGACAGAGTAGCAAGTGCAGAAAACCGCGAGATATTACTTCTTAGTGTACTAGGTATTTGTTTTGGCTATGCGTTATTTGCAAATATTGTAGGATTGTCAGTA
>JACOWO010000173.1 GCA_016176745.1 Nitrosopumilales archaeon | reverse complement strand
TCCAGTAATCTCTTCAATAACTCGTTTTGTTATCTGTTTTATTGGCTCCTTTAGTCCAACTCTTTTTTGCAAATCTTCAAAGCTTGCAAATTTTTGTTTTTCTCGCTCTTCAAGCATTACTTTCATGTAGGTCTTGCCAATTCCAGGGATCAACTCCAATGCGTGTATACGAGGAGTAAGGGGTTGCGCGTTGTTTAGATAATCGATGAACCTTTTTTCATTTTGAGTTACAATCTTTTCTACAACTGTTGCAAGTTCTTTTTGAGCATTTACTGATATTCTGTCATAATCCATTTTGCCAAGAACAGATAATACTTTGGTGCGTCCCTCTTTTCCAATGTATATGCGTTCACCAATTTCAAATGTAGAGTTTGGTATTCCAAGAATTTCAAGTAGTGTGAGTCTTTCCTCGCCTATAGCTGTAATGATTATCCCTTCACGACCACGTACCGTTGTTGATTTTCCTCTCGATAAAAAATCCAATACGTATGCGTATTCCTCATATTTTCTTGAGGATCCGTATCCCCGCTCCAAAAATATGCACCCTTAGAAAATTAAGAGTTCTCCTTGATGATTTTGAGCATTTTTTCTAGCGTCTCAGCTAGAATGAGTTTCTTCCAACCAAACGTGAAGGAACGTAGCTCTGCAAGTGTTGTTGGCATTATATTGATAATCTCAACTGCTTCCTCTTCTGTTAGTTCGCATTCTTTGACTAGTTCTTGCTTCATTTTCTTTGCAGTTTTTGCATCAATTTTGGAAAACTTTGAAAGATAATCATATGTCCAACGTTGAATCTGATCCATTTTTTCTGGATCCTCTTTTTCTAAAATTTCTTTAACCTCTGAGATTGAAACAGCCTGTTTCTTTTTTACTTCTTCCATTTTCTATACACCAAACGGTTTGATATGATTTAGTCTAGTGATTAAGGTTTTCGTCTTGTCACCTAATTTTACATCCAATGTTACTGTTCTTCTGCCCACATTGCGCACAATGCCTACCTTACCATGATATCTTCGATGTGGAATAGATTTGTGCTGTCTTGGATCAATTATGACTAGTACTCTGTCACCTTCATGATATTCTCTTAGTAGAAATGAAACTCCTCTAGGTTGTTTGATAGTTAAAACTGCCCTTGACTTGTGTCTAAATCCATATGAATGTCCAGATGGTTTTTTAGTAGTCATTTGGACTAGGGCAGCCTGCCCTTAATTTAACACTTACTCGGTTTCTTCTTTCTTTTTCTTTTTTGTGTCTTCTTCAGGATCAGAAATTCCAGCTTCGGTTAGCATAAAAATAACTTCTTGTTCTGGATGATGAGGACTATCAACCATTCGTGCAATTCTTTTTTTGCCAGATTTCTTAAAGTATACTCTATAGGTACTTGTGTGTGCAACTATGTTTCCTCCGATTGGACGAGTGGGATCACCAAAGAAAACATCAGGAGACGACATTACTTGGTTTGTTGCAATAGCAGCACAGTTGTATGTTTCAGCAGTTCTTACTAGTAAGTGAACAAACTTGTTTAGTCTTTGTTGTCGTTCAGATAATGTTCCTCTTCCAAGATATTCTGCTCTAAAGAGACCTGCCGCAGAGTCTGCAACAATTAATTTAACGTTATGTTCTTTGATTATTGGTCCTGCTTCTTCAAGAATTAAAATTTGATGTGCGCTGTTATATGCACGTGCCACAATAATTCTATCAAGAACTTTTTCTGGATCCATTCCATTTGCCTTTGCAATAGAAACAATCCTTTCGGGTCTGAAAGTATTTTCTGTATCAATATAAAGAACTCCTCCTTCCTGCCCACCTTGTTCTTTGGGCTTTTGAACATTTACACACATTGTGTGACAAAATTGTGTTTTACCA
>JACOWO010000075.1 GCA_016176745.1 Nitrosopumilales archaeon | reverse complement strand
CATTATACTATATTTTTGGTCAGCAGCTGGATATTGAGTTTATTTTATCATTGTACTAGTGTTAATAACCGCACAATGTCAGTTTTGCTTACTAATCCTGTTCTTCCTTCTTTGTCTTTGACAAAAAGTCCACTCACTTTATTTTCCACCATCATTTTTGCTGCATATGCCAAATCATCGTCTGGTTTTACAGAAATTATGTTTGGAGTCATGATATCTCTTGCAAGCGAAACGCCGCCAAATCCTTTTTCAGCTAGAAATCCTGTTCTCATATGACCTGAAAGCGCCGCAGCCTCTGTTATATCCTCCTCGCTTCCCAATTGTAAAGAAATTCTAAAAAAATCTCTAAACGAAATGATGCCTACAGGTTCCTTTTTTTGATTAATTACAATAATTCTTCTTATTCCATGGTCAAGCATTTTTTTTATTACTTCTGAAAGTGAGGCCTCTGTTTGGACAGATACATAGCCAAGGTTTTTTAGATCTGCTACTTTGTTTTTGCCAGCATGGTTTTCTGAATAATACTTTACAATGTCAGTTTTTGTAAGAATTCCTTGTAGACGTTCTTTTGTACCTACTGCTAAAGAACTAATCTCTTTGTCAAACATGATTTCTGCACATTTTTTTGGCGAGGCAGAATCATTCACATATACCAAATTATTGGCTAATTCAGTTATTTGAATATTATGAAGACTATGCTTCCCTTCATCCTTGAATAAGAAATAACCCAGATCCTTTTCTGTTATAATACCTGCAGGCCTTCCATTTCCTTTAACAACTAATCTGCTTATATCAAAGTCAAGAAGCTTTCTTAAGGCATCTGAAACTGTAGAATCTTGTGTAATGGCAATAGGTTTATGCATCAGGGTTTTTGCATTTGCCATAACCTATGCAGAAGATTTTGTTTAATAAAATCTCGAGTTGATTTCCAAAAATGATTTTCCAGTAGCTATTAGATGTAATTAAAAACAAATTCAAATTTCGTTATAATATTCAATTATAGGAAGGTATCAGAGCCTAAAAATTCTAAAAGTATAGTTGCAAGTGCAAAATAGATAACAATTGTCGTAATATCGCTTATTATAGTTGCAATTGGCCCTGAGGCTATAGCAGGATCAAATCTTAGTTTTTGTAATATAATAGAAAAGTAAGCTGCAAAAAACGTTTGAAAAACCATGCTGATAAAAATTGATATACCTACAATCAATGCCAGATCAGGATTTCTCCATCCTAAAAGACCTGCAGCAAATAACAATATTGCAAAACTTGCACCTAAAATAACTCCAATTTTTAATTCTCTGAAAAGATATTTGTGCAAGGAAAATTTTGGCTCCATTGCAATCAATCTGACGACTAAGGTTTGTGATTGTGTTCCTACAGCATCAGTCAAATATACAATTGCAGGTATGAATGAAGCTAAAACTATGTAAGAGTTAAGCAGTACTTCAAAACTTGTAACTATAGAGGCTGCAATTAAACCGCCAAATAATCCAAGAAACAAGGATGGAAATCGTGCCTTTACTAATTTTTTTACGGGGGTGTCTACTGATTCTATTTCTTTTATGTGATGAACACCACCTGATCTCAAGATATCTTCTCTGAATTCATGATGAAATATTGAAAGAATTGTCTTGTGAGTTACTATTCCTATGAGATGTTTATCCTTGTCAACTACAGGAATGGCTTTTAGTCCATACTTTAAGGCAAGATAGATTACCCTTTCCTGATGTGAATGAGCTTTAATTGAAATCACATTTTCATTCATTATTCTTTCTAACGTTGTGTCATTTGATGATTGTAGGATTTGTTTTAGCGAAACTATCCCAACAAGTACAGAGTTTTCGTCTATAACGTAAACGTATCCGATTGATGCAAACTCTTTTGCTCTTTCTTGAAGGATATTTTTTATTTTTTCTACTGTATCAGTTTTATGATAAGCAAGAAAATTCTTTGTTATTTTTGTGTCAATTAAATTAGTATGATTGTTAGAATTATCTGTTGAATTTTTTACTTCCATTTCCCAATATTGAAAATATACTATCTGTTTTTATTTAACAGATATACCAGATTTTCAAATTTGGTTTGACGTCCTACCGATTTTAGACATAAAATAACGATCAATTTTACCATGTGTTCTTCAAATAGCTGTACCATTACAAAAAACACGGTTTCATTCTAGTTTAAGATAAGTTATCTATTTTTGCCAAACGGCCCCTGATGATCACTTAGGCAACATCGACATTGGTTTGTGTAACATTCTTCAACATATTCATGAACGCATGAACCACAATCACAAGCTTTACCTTTTGGCATTGTCGGTATAATTAAAAAAATCCATAATAAACTAAAGGGTAATTTTCAATCTTGAAATTCGACAGACATATTTATTGAAAAAATCAAAATTTTGATTCTTAATTATGATAATCTTGCTTTATTGTTAAATTAAGCAAACGTAATCTTTTGACTGTGATAAAAAACAGAATAAAGAAAATACTTGTACCACTGGATGGCTCTTCAAATTCAATTCGAGGATTAGACGAGGCAATTAGAATTGCAAGACAATCACATGCAACTATTACAGGTATTTTCGTAATATCTGCTCCACCAGTTTTAGCCTATCAAGCAAGAATTTTCAAAGATAAGGCATTCAATAATGCAAAACGCATCTTGGAAAAGGCTCAAGTTCGTGCAGCAAAAAATGGCATTTTATTTTATTATAAAATCCTAAGTGGCGATCCTGGAGACATTATTGTTAGATTGGCAAACAGTAAAGATAATGGCTATAATCTAATAGTTATGGGCCATAGGGGAATAAGTGCTGCAAAGGAATTGTTTTTGGGAAGCGTTTCAAATTATGTTTTGCACAAATCAAAGATTCCGGTTTTAATTGTAAAATAGTTTTTTAAATACCCAAGTATCATGTTGATTTTCAATAATAATAAACAATAGCATGATTAAATGATGTAAGGAAAAACAGGCATGTGTCAGATACAGCTAGAAGTTCAATACGAAAAGAAAGACCACTAGGCTTACGATACTTGGGATTATATTCATAATCTTTGGAATTTGGATGACAATTACAGCTGCAATGATAGGTACTGTCATCGCCATACTTGGGAGCTATTCTCACATGATGAGCAGTGAGATACCGGCTTTAGGTGGAGCCACTGCTCTTTTTATTGGAATTTTTGCGGCTATAGAATTTGCAATAGCATGGGCATTGTTTAGTGGAATAAAGTGGGGCAGAATAATAGTCATTGTGTTATCTATAGGATTTGGTTGCACATAGCTCAACTCTTGCAATAGTAAACCTATTTGCAATACCACACATAATTTTGGATCTGCTAGTTCTTTTCTACATGTGGATGCCAAATGTCGTTTCGTATTTTAATCAAAAACAAGATACTGTACTAGAGTGACGAAAATTAGTTTCGGTTTTATTCAACACGTTTGTAAACGCTTTTGAATTCTTGCGCGATTGTGTATGTGATGTTTTGTATATGAGATATCTCGTTCATTGTTTTTTTGCCCTTTGCAATCTGTCGCATAAGTGTCATGCATTTGTGTATCTGATTGTGATCTGCAGTATCTGAATCATAAGGGCTCTTTATCTCAGTTAATGCCTTGAAACACTCATCAAAATCAAGGCAGAACTTTAGGATAACTTCCTCCCATCCCTTAGTTGTTCTTGGAAAACCTGTAGCATTTGCCAATTCACGAAACTCATTTTCTCTGTCTCGTAAAAGTAAATCTAGTGCTTTTCTTGCACGGTTTTCCTCAAAATTCCCAATTGATTTTAAGTGACTCATAAACAAAGTATCTATGTAGTGGTATTAAATAAAATTATAATTATCAATTATGATAATTTGGTTTTCTTGGTTTATGCAAATAGTGAATTTTCCTAATTGATTTTCAAAAATGATAATTCGCCAAGTGTTTATTCTATTAAATAACTTGGTTTATTGGTATTCAAATGACTGAGCTAAAGCGTCACATGGGACTTTTCCAGCTAACCATGTATGGTGTTGGCCTCATCTTTGGTGCAGGCATATACGTCCTAATTGGTGAGGCAACAGGTCTTGCAGGAAACATTGTCTGGTTGTCCTTTGTTATTAGTGCAATAGTAGCTGTGTTTTCTGGGCTAAGCTATGCAGAGCTTGGCTCAATGTTTCCAAGGGCAGCTGCTGAATATGTTTTTGTAAAGTCTGCATTTAGGAATAATTTTATCGCGTTTTTAGTTGGATGGCTTTCAGCTATTACCTCAATTATCACAGCTGCTACAGTTGCACTTGGTTTTGGCGGATATCTTAAGCAGTTTGTAGACATACCGATAACACTTGCTGCGATTTTGCTTGTGATTGTCATTTCAGTAGTTAATTTTATTGGCATTAGGGAATCTGCATGGACAAATACCATCTTTACAATAATTGAGGCCTCTGGCCTTGTGTTGATTATTTTTATTGGATTTACATTTGTTGAGGCAAAACCAGTTGATTACCTTGATGCGCCTTTTGGGTTTTCTGGTGTAATTCTTGCATTTGTTTTGATCTTTTTTGCATTCATTGGCTTTGAGGACATGGCAAATGTTGCAGAGGAGGTAAAAAATCCAAAAAGGACTCTGCCACGTGCAATAATGCTTGCAATAGTAATAACATGTACTATGTACGTACTTGTTTCGTTTGCGGCTTTACGTCTGCTTGATTGGCAGGAGCTTGGAAGCTCTTCTGCCCCACTTGCTACGATAGCAAACAGAGCATTGGGTTCGGGTGGACAAATCATACTATCATCAATTGCGCTTTTTGCCACAGCAAATACCGTTCTGATAACATTGGTAGCTGGTGCAAGAATACTTTTTGGTATGGCAACACACAAGTCTTTGCCTATGTTTTTGAGTCTAGTTCATTCTAAAACAAAGACACCATGGATTGCAGTAGTTGGAATAATGTGCGCTGCAACTGGTTTTGCGTTTATTGGTGATATAGTACTAGTTGCAAACATTGTTGTTTTTGCAGTTGTGATTACCTTTGCCATGGTAAATTTGTCAGTTATTGTATTGCGATATGTTGAGCCAAACATGGAAAGGCCTTTCAAGTCACCATTAAACATTGGAAGGTTTCCTGTACTTGCGCTTTTTGGCCTGATATCATCAATTTACATGGGTTTACAATTTGAGATTCCAGTAATTGGTGTAGGCATTGGAATTATTGGTGCAGGTGCGTTGTTTTACTTTGTTTATAACAAGCACATCAAAAAACTACAAATCTAGAATGATTTGTTTGATTATCACATCTGAAAAATAACTATTAAATTAAATGCAGAAAAACTGATAAAAGATAACATGTCGTTTCAGATGCTAGAAGAACCTGTTTCCAAGTATACAAACCACCAGATGGTAGTTGTTGCATCTAACTTTAAGGTAAGCGATGCTGCAAAAGTCATGACTGAATCAAAGGTGGACAGCATAATTGTATTTGAAGATGACGATGTAATTGGAATTGTTACTCAAAAAGACATTCTAACAGATGTTGTAGCAAAAGGAAAGGATTCAAAAAAAGTTACAATAAAGGAGATAATGCACAAACCAATAATTAGCATCGACAAGGATGCAAAGGTAAAAGAGGCAATTGCCCTGATGAGCAAGCATGATATTCGCAGACTAATTGTAAGAAATGAAAAAAGACCTATTGGGATAATCTCTCAGAAAATGATTGTTGGAAACATGTGTAATATGGATGCATTATTGCCTGAACTGGAAATTCCAAACAAGATAAAATGTCCTTATTGCGAGTCTTTATTTGCTGATAAAAAGTCGCTTTCTTCACATATTGATAATATCCATATAGGAAAGGGCCTCCTTGAGGGAAACCTTTCAAAACTCGATTGAGTTTCTCATAAAATTTTGGCTAAATTTAAGTCTCCCACTGTTAAAAACTTAGTGAGATGAAACGAAAACCACATCCGCCAGAGAAGGAAACTACACGAAGCATAACCTATAGACTTCCAGCTTATGTTGTAGATGAGCTTGAAACTGAAGCAATGCAAAAAAACATCTCACAAAATGTACTAGTAAAACAGATTCTTGAAAAATTTGTAAACTGGGATAGATTTGCAGATAAAATTGGAATCATTCCTATTCCAAAAGAAATTTTGAATTCGCTTGGTAAAAGCATGGAAGGCGAGCACATCAACCAGATAATTGATGCTTTGGTACCAACAATCAAAGACGCAGTCATGTTCATCAAAGGAAAATATGATCTGAAAAGATGCATTGAAACACTGGAAGACTATATGCGAGTGTCAGGAATGCTATCAGACCATAGAATTGAAGGCGACATTCATCATTTTGTTATACAACATGGATTAGGAATGAAGTGGTCGCTTTTTACAGAGCAGTTATTAAAGGAGATTTTCCATTCGTTTCTTCCAGAAAAGGCTATGAAATGCCAGACAACTGACAGTACAGTTATTGCGTCAATCTCGCTTGGTTCTGACTTTTCAGAACATGACTATTAAAAATCACTTCTGAGAATTGTGTTTAATTTTATAAGATAACCAAATCAAACTACAATAGATATGGCAATTCCAAAAGAGATTCAGCAATATGTTGAAAATCACATCGAGCTTTTAATTCAGCAAACAAAATCTTATCTTCCTTTCATAAAAGTTGCATTTCCCTTTTCAAAAAATACAGCTGATGCATGTTATAGCCTAATTGTTGGAAACGCCTTGTCAGTCTTTATCAATCAATATGCAATGAGAATGCAGTATCCTACAGAAGATGATTTTGTAGAATTTGGTAAATTGACTATAAAATACAAAGAAAGAATAGAAAAACTGTTTTAATAGAATGATTATTGTATAGGAATTTTGTTTCCTGAAAAGATTTTAGGAACCGTAATTATCAATCTGCCATTTGAAAAATTTGCTGTGATGTTTTTTTCATTTATCTTTCCAGGTAAAGTAATACTTTTTTTAAAATACTCAAATTCACATCTTTCTATTTTTGGGTCACAGTAAGGCGCGACTAATTTTGCTTCAATGGCAATTGTGTTTTCAGAATTAATTGAAACGGAAATGTCTTCTTTTTTTACTAAAGGCAAGTCAAATTCAATAACCCATTTTGACTCAAGCTCTCTTATGCATGAAAGAGGAGAGAGAGTTTTTTGTTCAATATCATCATCGAATTTTGGAAAAACATTGTATAAAATGTCAAAAGTAGATTTGATTGTTTTATTCAAAAAATCACCTATAGATATGTGGTACTGGTGCCTGTTTTCCTTCGGGTTGCATTTGAAGTGCATTTAGCGTTTCTTCCATTAGTTTACGGTTTTGGATGCGAAGATACTCGATTCTATTTTTAATGTCGGTAGTATCAATTTGAAACTTGAAAATTTTTGCTATTACAGTTATGGCGTGTAGTGCAGCTTCTGGATCAGGAAAAATGGATGGCATTCTGTATATAGCAGCGCAACTGGTATGTTTGACTTTCTAAATGTTGCAACCATAGCTGCATCAGTTCCCATTATGGTTCCTGTTAGAAACTTTGGAATATCGTTTTGATAAAGAAGTGATTCAAGGTTTTGATGTGTGACAAGGCCGTAAACTTTTG
>JACOWO010000074.1 GCA_016176745.1 Nitrosopumilales archaeon | reverse complement strand
AGTATGTCTGAATATTTTGAATCATGTTGGGAAACAAATTTCACATATTCTCCATAACTCATGTCTAGATTACAATGCCCACACTTTACAGATGAATAGTCAGGTGCAAGTTCTGCGACCTCTTTGCACTTTGGGCACCTTATCTTCACATATTATCTAGTAATTGTTATTTATTATTGATTTAGGTTCAAAAAAAATAAAAGGAGTTTTTATGAGCTAAGATTGATGGCCAGAATCTGTACTAAATGCAAAAGCTCAATTCCTGATAATGAGGAACTAGATCCAAAAGCAGCTACATATCCGTGCTGTAACAACTGTTGGTCTCAATGGAAAGAATACCGTGTAATGGTAATGAATGAAATGAGATTAGACATGTCTTTAGCTGACCACAGAAAGGTTCTCAAAAAACATGAGAAAATTTTTGCAGGCGTTATAACTCCAGAAGGAGATATTGTAGATTTTAGTGATGAAAAGAATCGAAAACCAGACACTCAAAACCCAATGTGACTTTTCGCACTATCTGGGATTATCAAAAACAATCTATTCATTGTTTTTATATCAAGATTTGAAATTATTTTCTTTATTGTCTTTGCAAGAGTCTCTTTTTTTGAGCCATCAAGTGACAAAAAGATCTCAAGAATTCCATCTAGATTAAAATTGATTAGTTTTTGTGGAAATTTTACGATTTCATTAATGTAACCTGAAAAAAGAACTGTCCTTTGTTCTTCTGAAATTGTTGTTAATACCTCAAGCCAGGTTTTGAATAATTTAGCAAAGTTTGAAAATGGAATGGTCGGCCCAGCCTCAAGTGCGTTATTGATTATCTCTTTTCTTTCTTGTTCATCCATTGAAAAAAATTCCATCATCCTTTTTTTCAAGATTGGTTTTCTAAGAAAGTCAGGAAGACTAGCTAAATTCACGATTATGTTTCCAGCAAAGTTTGGTTCAGTCAATATCGATCATCAAAAGACTGTGAAATAAAATAATATTGCAACAATTTAGATTAAATACGTCGAATTCAAGCTCAAAAACGTGCCCTCTACTGTTATTGTCGGTGGTTTTTTTGGTGATGAAGGAAAAGGAAAAATAGTTTCGTATTTGGCATTAAAGGACAATCCCTCAATTGTAGTACGGGGAGGTGCAGGACCTAACGCAGGTCACACAATAGCTGACGGTGACAAGGTATACAAAGTTAGAATGTTGCCAAGTGGTTTTCTAAACAAAAGTTCAAAGGTAATGATTGGACCAGGTGTTGTGATAAATCCAACAATTCTGCTTAAGGAAATAAAGGATTTTGGAGTTTCAGATAGGGTTTTTGTTGATCAAAGATGTGGAATTATTGAAGAAACTCATGTAGAGCGAGATTCTGTGCTAAAAACTACTATTGGAAGCACTGGGTCAGGTACTGGTCCTGCAAATGCAGACAGAGCAATGAGAACACTAAAACTTGCTAAAGATATCGATTCACTGTCTTCATATCTTAAAGATGTTCCAACTGCAGTCAACCAAGCCTTGGATGAAAACAAAGGTGTTCTAGTTGAGGGAACGCAAGGAACGTATCTTTCGTTATGGCATGGAACCTATCCGTATGTGACATCAAAGGATGTCACAGCCTCGGGAATTTGCTCAGATATAGGATTGGGGCCAAAGAAGGTAGATGAGGTCATGGTCGTATTCAAGTCATACGTAACCCGTGTTGGAGAAGGGCCATTAGAAAATGAACTTGCTTCTGATACGATATCAAAAAATGGATGGTCTGAATGGGGAACAGTCACAGGCCGTCAGAGGCGCGCAGCCGAATTTAGTTTTAGTCTGGCAAAAAAAGCAATCATGCTAAACAGCGCTACACAGATAGCCATAACTAAATTGGATGTATTGTTTCCCTCATGCGCACACAAAACATCTTATGCGAGCCTAGATGGCGAAGCAAAATCATTCATTAAAAATATTGAAGACAAGTTAGGCGTACCTGTCACACTCATAGGCACAGGACCTGCGATAAATGATATCATTGACAAACGAGGCTGATGTTGTCATACAAATTCGGCTAACTTTTAATTTGGCAATATTTGCAAAGGATAGATGGACAAGCGACCAAAATACATTCAAGTTTCATCACCATTAGAGTTTTCACGCTTGGTCTGTGCTTTAGAAAGAATTCCACGCGTTTCATTTCTTCATGAACATGAAGGAAAAAAAGTCCTATCGGTTCAAATGGATTTGTTAAAAGAAAGACCAATTGTATATTATGCTCCAATTGAGAATACAGGACACTACCTGTGCTATGGTTTCAAAGCAGGAAATGAGGAATCATCAATTGTAAACTCTACCTCCGACTCTGCATGTCTTTATTCACCAATAGTTAAAATCAAAACACTTCCTGATACGCTTAAAGCAGAATCAAACAATGGAGAGTCAAAATATCACCCAATTGAGCTAGAAGATCTTGCAAGCCTTGCAAAACTAAGCTATGGCTTTGAGGAGTCTCCATTTCCATTATTTGCATTTCCACACGAAGGAAAATGGATGTTGGGGGTATTCATGAATTTTAATGAAGAAGGTGATTCCTACTTCTGCCATGTAGTTTTAAACGAAAACCCAGAAAAACCATTTCTAAAATATGCTACACACAATGGAACCCAACCGTCATTTGTGGCAAATCCAATAGAACATGGCTATTCTTACATCAAAATAATAAAATTAAAAGAGACACATCCATTGGTCAGTTATGACCAGCTTCAAAGCTAGAATAAAACAGCTGTCTGAAGAAAAAGGTCGTATAATATTAGCAAACGATTACAGTTCTAGTAAAAACATAGAATCAAAAACTATCAAAAACATTAAAACACTGAATAATTACCTTTGCGGTTTAAAACTAAACTTTCATGTGTTACTGCCTCTTGGAGTTAAAGAGATAAAACAAATCAATGACATTGCACATGATCATGGACTTGTAACTATAGCTGACATAAAATTAAACGACATTGGAAACACAAATCAAGTCACATCTGAATTTCTTTGGAACTGCGGATTTGATGCAATAATCGTAAATCCAATTATGGGAAAAACAAGTTTAAAAAATCTTGTAGATTCAGCTCACAAAAAAAGTAAAGGAATAATAACTCTATGTCATATGAGTGCACCTGAGGCAAGACACACCTACGAACTACAAGTAACTGGCAAAACAAAACTGTATCAGTTATTTTTGAAATTAGCCTTGCTTCAAAAAGTAGATGGAATTATAGTTGGTGCAACATTTCCTCAGATTATACAATATTGCAAAAACAAAGTAAAAGAAAAACTTGACATTTACAGTCCAGGTATAGGCACTCAGGGTGGAGAAGTTAACAAAGTCATTTCGTCTGGTTCAGACTTTTTAATTGTTGGCAGAACTATACTTGCGTCAAAAAATCCTTTAGACATAGCTAAGAAATTAAGTCAGCAAAGCTTTTCCAAATAATTTTTTGACTTTTTTAAAACATTTTTTGCGTTTTCATAAGTGATTTTGTTTAATGCGTTGTTGAAATCAAGCCACACATAATCCAAATGTTCATCTGATATCTTTACTTGCTTTGTATTTGTCTTTGCAAGAAAAAATATGACTTCTTTTTGCACGATATCTCCATTAAACTTGAAACTATATTCTATTTTTTCTTTGAAACCTTTGATAAACTCAATGTCTATGATTCCAGTTTCTTCTTTTGTTTCTCTAATTGCTGCTTGTTCAAGGCTTTCATTATTTTCTATTTTGCCTTTTACAAAATCCCAATGACCTGTAGGATAATGCAAAAGTAAGAAAAGTTTTTCCATCGATTCTTCAATAAATAATACTGTACCTGCCGATTGCTCTTTTATCATTTTTTATCAGTGCCTTAGCTATTTACCAAGACGTCGTTTTCGTTTTTGAAAAGTTCGTATGGCTCGCATCAAATCAATTTTTCGAAATTCGGGCCAAAAAATATCCATAAAAACAAGCTCACTATATGCACTTTGCCAAATTAAAAATCCACTTAAACGCTTTTCTCCAGATGTACGCAAAATCATATCAGGTGATGATTGCGGCAGATGTGATGTGTAAAGGTTTGACTCGATTACATTTTTGTTAATGTCTTTCACATCAAGGTTGCCTTCCTTTATCTTAATACCAATTTTTTTGACTGCATCCACAAGCTCGTTTTGGCCTCCATATGCTATTGCGATATTAAGATAATGACTGTCATAGTCTTTTGTTGCTACATCCAGCCTGTGCAAAACCTCCTTTATTGACTCTGGCAATAACTCGACTCGCCCAATTGCTTTTACCCTCATCTTAGTTCGATGAATCCTAGGATCATTGTACAGCTTTTCTAGGCGTTCTTTTATCAGTTTGAAAAGATACTCTAGTTCCTCATCGTTTCTGTCAAGGTTTTCTGCAGATAGTGCATATAAGGTAATTATTTTGATATCAAATTCCTCGCACCAATCCATTAGATTTTCAACAGCGTCTGCTCCTCTCCAATGACCAGCTTTTGGCATAACCAGGTTTCTTTTGGCCCATCTTCTATTGCCATCTAGAATAATGGCAATATGGTTAGGCATGTCGTCTCTAAGAATTTCCTTTTCGAGTTTTTTAGAATAGAGTCTGTAAAGACCAGATAAAACAAATGTGACTTTTTTTATTCCGTTAATATTTGCCCACCCTTCTTTTTCCTATATTTATGGAATAAAAGGGTGGCAGATATCAGTGTTATTGCCAATCCAATTAACAACGGTGGTATTAGAGTAAACGAGCTTTCGTCATTAACAAGCATGTTAGTAAACTGTGCCACTGTAGGATAGAGAGCACCAAGTACGATTAATCTTAGACTATCAGAAATTGCTCTCAAACTTCCACTTAACCAATTGCTAAGAAGCATTCCTCCAAAAATTGAACCGATTCCCATCCACAAAAACGGTAAACCACCAGCAACAAATTGTCCAATTATTACTTTGTCTGTGATTATACTTATCACTCCATTGTCTCGTGCTAACAAGCTTGCATCTAATGATGATATTCCAGATTGTATTGATGCTAAAATTAGAATTATACCAGCTACAAAAGTAAATATTCTAATGAATCCAGCAGGTGTTGGCTTTGCCCAGCTTGACCAGACTCTATCAACATCAAACGCTCTAATAAGAAATGCTCCACCAAGTACACTAATCAATACTGCAAAGATTTCTTTTGTATATCCAACAACAGAAGCAATTCCTCCAATCAACAACAAAATTCCTGGGACACCAAGAACGAATTTTGAATATTTTGAATCATAAATTAACATTTTAAGATATTTTCCAAAAACTGCATAGGAATATTCAACGGTTCTACTAACCCGCATCACAACTCTTTGCACAGAAACAATAGGAAGAACATTTTGAATAATTGGAATTACGCTTTCGTCGTCTTCTCCATCAGAAACAATAACTGCACCATTTGCTGAAAATTTTTCTAAAACTTTTCTTATCTCTACTGCGATCTTTTCGTCTGCTTCAACTCCCTTATTTTTTGTACCAGCCACCGTAATGACTTCGGTCTGATACCCTTTGCTTACCAAGTCCTCGTATGTCCTTATAGCATAAAAAATAGAATTTGAATCAGCATCCTCAGGATCTTCAAGTGCAAGTCTTTGCGCTGCTTCTATGCAAGCATCTCTACCAATAACTGGAGTAACAATTCCTGCCTTTTCACCTACGTCATTATCTCTGTCAACACAGATTACAAGCAGTCTACTTGATGTAGGGGATTTTATGTCCTTTTGTAGATTTCTTGTATCCTGTGACATATCATAACCACATTGCAAAATAACCTTTTAACACTTCCCTACTTTTGAAAATAGTAGACATAGTATTTTGAGGCCAAAACACTAAATTATGGTCTAGCAGAATCAGACGCAGAAACAAAGGATTTTGACTCTTCTTTTAGCTGATCAATTTTTTTTAAAACTTCATCAACATTCTGCTTATCTGCATTCTCTTTTATCATATTGGCAACAACAATTGTTTCTCGTATGTTGGAGTTTGTTGCTCTAAGCGCTTCAAGATAATTCAAATAACTTTCTTGCCATTCTTGTGAAGCCTTGCTTTCAACAAGTTGTATTATTTGCGAATTTATCTGTGAAGATGAAATTTCAGCAACTTCAATGTATTGATCAGGAGTTATATCACCATTTAGCATTTTTTGAAATTCTTTTTCAATACCATTAGCTAATGTTCCATGAATTTCCTTTATTCCATCAAGATATGATTTAAAATCAGAAACAACAAAAGTAGCATCATAGCTTTGTGGAGTTAACCAAACAAAAAAACTAGCAATTGTTATGGCAACTAGTATTACTATAGTCAACCAAACTCCTTTTTTTGAGGCCAATTGTAAGGTTCTACAAATCGCGGTTTATAATATGATTTACGTTTAATTCTACAATTAAATGGCCAAAAACCATCAAGATTATTTATTTTAGATCACATAGTCCTAAAAAATGGTAAAAATTTATTATTTTTTTACAATTAATCGTGAATTTAATGAAAATTGATCATAAAAAATTCAGAGGCATCCAGTTTATAGTTAAATAAATTTTACATTTCCTTCCTAAATACCACCATCTCTGTGATTTGATAGAATGGTAACAGCATATTGTGTAAAATGCAGAAAAAAAGTTGACATCAAAGATCCCAAAGAGACAAAATTGAAGAATGGTCGACCAGCTACTAAAGGCACTTGCCCACATTGTGGAACTAATGTTTTCCGAATAGGCAAAACTTAGGCCACGGTCTCCTTTTTTGATCTAAACCAATATAGGGACAAATACGTAATGTTTCTTGTTGGCAAGGACAGACTACGAAAATCTACTGAAGCGAATTCAAGACAAGGTTTCAAAAAATAAAAGTGAAACCACAAGATTCGAACTTCCTCTAGTAGATGTTATGTGGGAAGGACAACGAACATTTCTTAGAAATTTTTCAGAATTCCCAAAGGTTTTACGAAGGGACACAGATAAGGTTCTGCAGTATTTATCAAAAGAGTTTGCTGCTCCTGCCGAAAGAGTGGGCGAAAAGGCCATCTTTATTGGAAAAAGAGAGCCACACGACTTTACGCGTCTTTTTGAAATCTATGTTAAAGACTATGTCGAATGCCCTACCTGTAAAAGTCCTGATACAAGAATAGAAAAAGAAAAACGAATTTCGTTTTTGATATGTGAAGCATGTGGGGCTAAATCCACACTAAAAGGTAAATATGCGTAATGCCATTTTCTGTTCGAGTTGCCAATTACCAAGGCAACCAGATGCTTAACATTTGTGATTCACATCTTTTGGGAAAAAATGTATCTGAAAACGATCTGACTATAAAAATAAGCAGAAATTATTACGGCGAAAAGATAATTGAAAAAGTGTTCCTTTCCTAATAGTTTTCAAAATGTAAATCACCACAATTATATACAAACTTGGAGATATTTGCCAAGTGGGTAAACGTAAAGTTCTCAATGAAAGCGAGTTAAAAGAAATTCGATTGCCAGAACAAGGAGAACTTCTTGGGCGAGTAATCAAACTTCTTGGCAGTGATCAAGTTTTAGTAAAATGTACTGACGACATAACAAGGCGTGGTAGAATTCGTGGTAAATTAAAACGTAGAATTTGGATTCGTGATAATGACATTGTTGTAATTGCTCCATGGGATTTTAAAGCAGACGAAAGAGGAGATATAGTATGGCGATTTACATTACCACAAGTTGACTGGTTAAAGACAAACGGTCATTTGCCAAAAGACTTCTAAGATCAGCTGAAATTAATTTTTATTCATCCATTTCTATAACAAAGTGTTGTCAGAAAAAATAACAAATAAATTCGAACATGAAATTGATAAAAAATTAGACACACAATCAAAACACAAAATCTTCGACGGATTCAAAAATAACAAAACAATCAACGAGGTTCTAGACAAAACAACAATAATGACTTTGCATGACCTGATAAACAAACACATAATTTCTTATGTAAATGGGGTGGTTCGTTCTGGAAAAGAATCACAGTTGTTTTGGGCAGTAGATAAAAATGGGAAAGATATAGCACTCAAGATATATCTTGTAAGCACAGTAAGCTTCAAAAAACGTGCATCATACATTTTAGGAGATCCTAGATTCTCAAAGATAAGAGCAGGCACCAGAAATTTGGTATATTTATGGGCAAAAAAAGAATTCAGAAATCTGATTCAATGCGTTGAGTGTGACATTCCATCTACCAAGCCGATATATGTAACAAAAAACATTCTTGTGATGGAATTTATAGGGAAAAACGGCATTCCTGAAAAATCCCTAGTTGAGGCAGAAGTTTCTCAAAAAGACTATGAATCAACCATATCGCTAATTAAGCGACTGTATAAGGAGGCAAAGCTTGTACATGGCGATTTATCAGAATTTAACATTTTCAAAACTGAAAATGGACTGGTGTTATTTGATCTTGCTTCCGGAGTTGACACACATCATCCAAACGCTCATGAATTTCTCAAAAGAGACATTAATAACATATCAAAATTCTTTGTTAAACGAGGTCTAACAGTTGCTAACCCAGCTGATATTTTTGAATTGGTGACAAAATGAGCTTTGAAAAATTAATTCGAATACCAACTGACAGGATAGGTGCACTTATTGGAAAATCAGGCCAAGTAAAAGAAAAAATTGAAAAAATTTGTCATGTCAAACTAGAAATTGATAGTGAAACAGGCGAAACTATAATCCGAAGTCAGGGAAAAATTGAAGACATTCAACCTTTCAAAGCAATGGAAATTGTGACAGCAATAGGTCGAGGTTTTTCTCCAGACAATGCATTGAAATTACTAAAAGGTGAAAACACATTACATGTAATAGACTTGAGGGAGTTTGGAGCAAAGTCTCCTGCACAAATTGAAAGGATAAAAGGGAGAATTATTGGAGAGGGAGGTAAGGCGAGGAAAAATATGGAAGCACTAAGTGATACAAATATTTCAGTTTATGGAAGAACCGTTGCAATAATTGGAGAAACGCACAAGCTTAAACTTGCTGTAGAAGCAATTTCGGCAATTTCGCTTGGGAGCATGCATGGTTCAGTTTATGGTAAACTTGAAGCTGCCAGAAGGCGAGACAAGCTTGAAAAACTAAAACTATGGGAAGATCAAAATGTCTTCTAACAAAGAATCTTTTAATCAAATCTCTCCAAGTGAATTTTTTTATAGAAATCGCGATCTCGCAGGCTTTAGCAATCCTACCAGGTCGCTTTATACGGCTGTAAGAGAATTTGTAGAAAATGCACTTGATGCATGTGACCAGGCAGGAATCCTACCAGATGTTTATTTGTCAATAAAAGCAGTTGATGACGAACAAGCAGACCCAAAACCATACATTCTTACTGTAAAAGACAACGGGCCAGGAATAGATTCAAAACACATTCCACTAGCATTTGGTACCGTTTTGTATGGTTCAAAATTTGGATTAAAACAAGCACGAGGAATGTTTGGTCTTGGAGCAACGATGGCTATTTTGTATGGTCAAATCACAACCAACAAGCCAGTAGTAGTCAAAAGTTCAACTGATGGACAAAGTCAAGACGAATATGAATTACTTTTAGACATTCAAAAAAACAAACCCATCATAGTAAAACACAATACAAAAGAAGTATCAAAAAGAGGCCTTTCAGTAAGTATCTGTCTTGAAGGTGATTACTCAAAAGCTGGAGCAAAAATCAGAGACTATGTGTACCAAACATCATTGATTACTCCATATGCTACAATTACCTTTGAAGATCCAAAAGGCGAAAAATTTCATCAAACTAAAATTGTAAAAACAATGCCTCTGCCTCCTACCATCATAAGACCTCATCCTCATGGAATTGATGTTGAAACAATAAGAAGAATGATGGTTGATTCACACTTCCAAATTCCAACAGTTGATAACAAAATGATTGAAAAAGTAAGAAAAGAACTTGGTTTGAAAAAAAAGAATTTGAATTATTCAGAAATCATGGAAAAGGCCAGCAAACGATGGAATGGTTTATCCCGTCATGTCAGAGTTGTAATTGCAGTTATGTCATTTCTTAAAATGGATTTTGAGAAACTAAGCAAAATAAGAATTGATGATATGGATATAGCAAACAAGAAACTAGTATATTGGGACTATGGGGAATCAAAATCAGTATCTATAGATTTAGATCCGGAAAGTGAATACTATAGACAACTTACAAATACAGTCCAGGGTGAAACTTTGCTTTCGTTTTTAACAAAACGATTTCAACGTATAGGTCAAGCTACTGCGGTAAAGTTTACTGAATTTGCAAACTTGAAACCTGAAAAAAGGATTGGAACAATGACAAATCAAGAGCTAGTTAAGCTAAGTGACTCTTTACAAAAATTTGAAGACTTTCTCTCACCAGATCCTAGTTGTCTTGCTCCCCTGGGAGAAGAACCTCTGAAAAAAGGCATGGATCAATTTTTCAAGCCTGATTTTTTAGAGGTTGTACAACGAGGGGCTTCAGCATATTCAGGGTTTCCGTTTGTAGTTGAAATGGGAATAGCATATGGTGGAGAGATTAAAAGTGTTGGACAAACTGTATATCGTTTTGCAAACCGAATCCCCTTGCTTTATGATGAGGGAAGCGATGTGGTATTAAAAGTGGTAAATGAGATAGACTGGACACGTTATAAAGTGAAAAACGATGCCCCGCTAGTCATCGTATCTCATATCTGTTCAACAAGAATTCCTTACAAAACAGTTGGAAAGGAAAATGTTGCAGATAGGCCTGAAATAGAACGCGAATTACGACTTGCCCTACAGTTTTTGGCTAGAAAATTAGCAACTTTCATGTCTAAAAGGGGTCAAGCAGAAATGGAAAAAAAGCGAGCAAATCTGTACTCAAAGTATATTCCGCTAGTTGCACAATTTTGCACAGAACTTGCAGGCAAGAAAAAAGAACCTGATTATAAAAAAATGCTAAAAATGGAGGCCATGGTTGAAGAATAAATCAAA
>JACOWO010000176.1 GCA_016176745.1 Nitrosopumilales archaeon | reverse complement strand
GAAAAAAACTTGATTTTAGATTATGATTTTTTTAATGGAATTACTTTGATAGTTGGAGTTCCTGAAAGCTTGACACATGCACTTTTTAGCGCTTTTTTTGCAGCATCAAGATGTTCCTTTTTTACAAACATCTCCATAACAATTTGACCTGCCTTTAGACGAGCTGCAAGGCTTACTGCCTTTCCAAATGCTCGGCGCATTCCTTCCTGTAATCTATCTGCTCCTGCGGTTGCAGCCATATGAGTAACCTGAATTTTTTCATTTACTAAAAGCTGTACACAATAATCATAGTCACCCATTTGCCCGCCGCTAAACTTGGCAATCTTGATTTGGGGTTTTCCCTTTATGAACTCCTTTCTTGTATATGGCTGACCATTTCCTCTTCGATAATTTGCACCGTGCATAATGATATCATCTATTTCGAGTCAAGGGCCCATATTTTAACGGTTAACCATTGGTATACAAAACCAGATACAAATTCAATTCATCCTTATATGGAAAATATTATCAAATTTACCAAATGGAGCAAGATTCAGAACCTCAAGTAGAAGGTGTATTGGTAAAGGATCATACGCTAATTACAAACAAGGAGATGCAAAATAGCCTTGAACAAAAAGGCTATGGGGAAACAACGCAGAAAAAATTTTTCCTAAAACCATTTGAATCACTTTATCTGATGTATTGTGATAAGCTAAAACTAGAAGGAAAAAAGAAGGTTGATTTTGATACTCTGCTTCAAACATGCATAAAACACGACGTAGATGCACTAACAAAGTTTCTAATTTACCGGGACTTGAGAACTCGAGGCTATATAGTAAAAGACGGCTTTGGCTTTGGCTCTGACTTTAGAGTATATGATAGAGGGCACTTTGGAGAAAAGGGCGCAAAGTATTTGATATTTGGTTTTAATGAAGGCAGGCAAGAAAAGATAGGACAGTTACAAAAAAAGATTGAAGAGATTACTCATATGGGAAAGGAGCCAATCGTTGCAGTAATAGAAAGAAGAGGCGAAGTAATTTATTATAAAATTTCAAGAATAAATTTTCTTGAAAACAAAGGAAACATCGAGATTGAAAATTTTAATCTCTAGCTTATTTTTGTAGCCACTCTGCAGAATATTTTAATAGATTATTTTTTGCAGCATGTACAAAATCATACACTTCAACAGTTTTTGTCTTGTTTTCCCACAGATTTTCAAAATCCATGACTTTGGTCTCTGTTCTGCTTTTGTCATTCCATGAGGTAAAGACATCAATTGACTCAAAGTTTTTCTTTTCTGGATCAAATGTCTCATTTGAGGTTCCAGTAAAGGCTACAACATCGTCATTTTCGTCTCTGAAAACTCCAATGTTTTCTGAAAAAGAACCGTAAACTAGATCCGAGTTTGGTATTGCAATTTTTAGTTTGAGCTTGTCATTTGTTATCATGTTTTGGAGAACTTGAACCTTTTTTTCATCAACACCCTCTATCTTTAAAGATGATTTTCCATTTTGGAATACTCGGACTAGGAAATTAAGGTCATATGTTCGGAATCTATGTCCTGTGACCATTCTAATTTTTGGTTCATTTTCAATAAATTTTCTAAGACCAAAATAAAAATTGGTAAGGCTTTTGACAGCAACATATTCTATTGCCCTGTCATATTCTATGCAGTAGTAAAGACAGGGAATAAAAAATTCTGAGACAAGATCATCTCTATCGGATCTGTACTGTTCCTTTAATGCAATGTCCCGTAATCCCACACATAACAAATGTATTTTTCTTATTTAAATAAGAACAAAAGTCATTTGACTGATCTTTGATACGCATTTAATATATAGCGACAAAAAATCTCTGCAAATATGAACAAAACACTGATTGCCACACTAACAGCAATAGTACTGGTCCTTACATTTGCAATAACACTTGTACCGCAAGAAAAACAAGCAACCGCACAAGAGACAACACCATTTCCTTCAAGAGAAAAGATAATTTCCGTTACAGGAACAGCTACGACCTCAGTTGATCCTGATCTTTTACGAGTTCAGTTTGGTGTAGAGACGCAGGAAAAGACAGCAAAAGAGGCACTAGAGGCAAACTCTAGTCAAATGACTGCAATTGTAGAAGCAATAAAAAAAATAGGCATAACAGAAGATGATC